>NZ_JBAKHM010000050.1:0-9187 GCF_036902725.1 Micromonospora psammae
ATTCCGGGCACCACAATTCCACCGGCTTCCGCCGCTGTCCTCATGGAATCGACAGGCCGGCCGATTCACGGTCACCCGCGACACCGTCCGCTACCCTGCCGGTCGACAACCTTACCCGGTCGGCTCCGCCTCACCAAATCCGCCTCGCAGCGAATCCGGGGCACCACCCGGTCCAGACTCACATGGGCTTCAACCCACCCGACCCTGAAGTCATTCCCGAACCCCACCGGCTTGTAAAGCCAGGAAGCCCGATCCAGGCTCGTACCGGGTAACAACCCGGCCGACCCTGGACTCATTCCCTCACCCCGTCGGCTCTGTCGAGCCTCAGGAGCCGGTCCAAGCTCGTACCCGGTCACAACCGAGCCGCGCCCCAGACCATTCCCGCGCTCCGGCCTCCCAAGCTTTCGCCTGTTTCGTCCGTTCCGCGCTGGCAGAGAGAAAGTTACGCGCCCGGCCAGTTGATCGTCAACTCGGCCGGGCGCGTCCCGCGTCACATCATCAAGAGACGGCTATCCGCGCAGCTCAACCCCGGCGAAGGAGCGCTTGCCGCGGCGCAGCACCAGGTACCGCCCGTGCAGCAGGTCCGCCGGCGCGACGGTCGCGTCCACCTCGGTCACCCGGGTGTTGTTGACGTAGGCGCCGCCCTCGGCGATCACCCGCCGCGCCTCCTTCAGGCTGGGCACCAGGCCGGAGTCGCGCAGCAGTCCGGCCACGTCGGGCAGTTCGGTCAGGTGGACCAGGCCGGCCTCGGTGAGCGCGGCCCGCAGGGTCTCCGGCGTGAGGTCGTCGAGCGAACCGCGGCCGAAGAGCGCCTGGCTGGCCGCCACCACCTGGGCCATCTCCCGCTCGCCGTGCACCAGCGTGGTCAGCTCCTCCGCGAGGGCCCGCTGGGCCGCCCGCGCCGCCGGCCGCTCGGCGGCCTCCTTCTCCAGCGCCTCCAGCTCCTCACGGGAACGGAAGCTGAAGTAGCGCAGGTAGCGGGTGACGTCCCGGTCGTCGGCGTTGACCCAGAACTGGTAGAAGGCGTACGGGCTGGTCAGCTCGGGGTCGAGCCAGACCGCGCCGCCCTCGGTCTTGCCGAACTTCGTGCCGTCCGACCGGGTGACCAGGGGCGTGGTGAAGGCCTGCACGGGGCCGGCGCCGCGGCGGCGCACGTAGTCGACTCCGGCGGTGATGTTGCCCCACTGGTCGGAGCCGCCGTACTGGAGCTGGCAGCCGTGCCGGTGGTGCAGCTCGAAGAAATCGTGGGACTGGAGCAGCTGGTAGCTGAACTCGGTGAAGCTGATGCCGGTCTCCAGCCGGGCCTTGACCACCTCCCGGGCCAGCATCTTGTTGACCGGGAAGTGCTTGCCGACGTCGCGGAGGAACTCGACCACCGACATCTCGCCGGTCCAGTCCAGGTTGTTGACCAGTTGCGCCGCGTTCTCCCCGGTGTACGACACGAAGGGTTCGAGCTGGTCCCGGATGCGCTGGACCCAGCCGGCCACCACCTCGGGCGGGTTGAGCGTCCGCTCGGCGCTCTCCTTCGGGTCGCCGATCTGCCCGGTCGCGCCGCCAACCAGCAGCAACGGGCGGTGCCCGGCGAGCTGGAGCCGGCGGGCGGTGGTGACCTGCATGAGGTGGCCGACGTGCAGGCTGGGCGCGGTCGGATCGAAGCCCACATAGAACGTGGTGGCCCCGCCGTCGAGCAGTTCACGTAGCTCGTCGAGGCCGGTCGAGTCCTGGATCAGGCCCCGCCACCGCAGGTCTTCGGTCAGGGAGTCCCGCCCGTGCGGGAGGTTGCTGTCGGTCACGGTCACCGATTCTCCCCCATCCCCGGGTGCGGGTAGTACCGGGTTTGCCGGCTCGGCGTGGTGATTAGGCTGGCGCTTCCGCGAGCGAGAGGAAGACGGGCGTGGAGATGACCGAGATGCCGAACCTGACGGGCGGCCTGGTGGACCTGCTGGGCCTGAAGCTGGACGAGGTCGGGCCGGACCGGGTCGTCATTCGCTGGGAGGTCCGTCCCGAGCTGCACCAGCCCTTCGGTATCCAGCACGGTGGCGTGTACTGCGCGGTGGTGGAGACCGCCGCCAGCGTGGGTGGGTCGATCTGGCTCGGTGGACGGGGCACCGTGGTGGGCGTGTCGAACCAGACGGACTTTCTCCGCGCGGTGCGGGAGGGTGAGCTGACCGCCGTCGGCATTCCTGTGCACCGGGGCCGCAGCCAGCAGCTCTGGCAGGTGGAGATCACCGACGCCGACGGCCGCCTCATCTCCCGCGGCCAGGTCCGCCTGCAGAACCTCACCCACTCCTGACCGCGTCCCCCGATCTCGTACCTTCGGCCTCCGGCTGCGGCATTCGCCCTCTTCGTCGGGGCGGCAGGTGCGGGATCGCGGTGGGGATTTGGGGCTGAACAGGGCGCTGAGGCGGATATGGTCGCCACGATGATGCTGGTCGGGCCGTATTCGACGTGAGGAAGCTCCTCGCCGCCACGCTCGGTGTGCTCTCGGCCATCGGGGGCTTCGTCGACATCGGCGACCTGGTGGCGGCGGGTCAGGCCGGCGCCCGCTTCGGCATGGGGCACACCTGGGTGCTGGTGCTCGGCGTGGTCGGCATCTGTGCGTACGCCGAGATGGCCGGCAGGATCGCGGCGGTGAGCGGCCGGGCGGTGTTCGACCTGATCCGCGAGCGGCTCGGGCCGCGGCTGGCGCTGCTCAACCTGGTCGGTTCCTACCTGGTCACGGTGCTGACCCTGGGCGCGGAGCTGGGTGGCGTGGCGCTCGCCCTGCAACTGCTCTCCCGGGTCAGCTACCTGCTGTGGGTGCCGGTGGCCGCCTTCGCCGTCTGGCTGGTGCTGTGGCGGATGCGCTTCCAGTTGATGGAGCGGGTCTTCGGCCTGGCCGGCCTGGCTCTGCTGGTCTTCGCGGTCGCGCTGTTCTGGCTGCCCACCGACTGGGCGGCGCTCGGCCGTGGCGCGCTGCACCCCGACGCGGCCGGGCAGGGCTGGGGCGCCTACTGGTTCGTGGCGGTCGCCCTCTTCGCCTCCACGGTCAGCCCGTACGAGGTGTTCTTCTTCTCCTCCGGCGGGGTCGAGGAGAGCTGGAGCGCCGCCGACCTCGCCGACGCGCGGTCCAGCGTGCTGATCGGGTTCCCGGTCGGCGGGTTGCTCGCCCTGTCCCTGGTGGCGACCGCGGCGGTGGTCCTCCACCCGGCGGGCGCCTCGGTGTCGACCCTCGGCCAGGTGGCGGAGCCGGTGGTGCTGGCGTTCGGCGGGGTGGGGCTGGCGATCGCGGCGCTCGCGTTCTTCGCGGTCACCTTCGGCGCCGCGTTGGAGACCGGGCTGTCGGCGGCATACACGGCGGCGCAGTACTTCGGCTGGCAGTGGGGCAAACGGGTCAGTCCCCGCGAGGCGGCCCGCTTCCACAGCGTGCTGCTGGTCAGCGTGCTGGCCGGGATGCTGGTGCTGCTCACCACCGTCGACCCGGTCCGGCTGACCGAGTACATGCTGGTCGTCAGCGCGGTGGCGCTGCCGCTGACGTACCTGCCGATCCTGGTCGTGGCGAACGACCGGACGTACCTGGGCGACCGGGTGAACGGGCCGGCGCTCAACCTGCTGGGCGCGGTCTTCCTGGTGGTCATCGTGGCGGCGTCGGTGGCGGCGGTCCCGCTCGCGATCGGCACCGGGATGGGCCGGTGAGGATCCAGCTGGGCCGGCAGCTGCTCGACCGGCAGATCGTCGACTCCGACGGGTGGCCGGTCGGCAAGGTCGACGACGTGGAGTTCGCGGTCGACGCGGAGGGCTTCCCGTACGTGGCGTACCTGCTCAGTGGCGAGCGGGCGCTCGGGGACCGGATCGGCGGCCGGGTTGGGCGGCTGCTGGTGGCGCTGGCCGACCGGCTCACCGACGACCCGCCCGCGTGGCCGCTGCGCATCCCGGTGACCCAGGTCGCCCGGCTGGACAGCGCGGTGTGGCTGCGCGTCCGCGCCGACGAGCTGCCCCGGCCGCCGGTGGAGGCGTGGCTGCGCCGGCACCTGATCGACCGGATCCCGGGAGCCGACCGTGCGAGCGGGTGAGCTGCTCGGCCGCACCGCGTACGACCTGCACGGCCGGCGGCTGGGCCGGGTGGTCGACGTGGTGGTCCGGGGGGACCTCCCCGACGGGCGGCTGCGGCTGACCGACGTGTTCGTCAACGGGCACTGGTGGAGCCGGGCGGTGCGACGGCTGGTCGGCGGGGAACGCCCCCGTGGGCCGTGGGCGATCCGGGTGGTGGCGCGGACGGTGCGCCGCCACGACCGGCAGCTCCCCGCCGACCAGGTGCAGCTGCTGCCGCCGGTGCCCGGCTTCCCGTTCGGGCCGCCGCCCGGTTGACCGCGCCCAGGCGGACGGCCGGGCGGCTACCGCCGGCTCAGCTGCGGGCCTCGTCCAGGAGCGGCTCCGCCTCCTCGGCACCCTCCTCGGCGGGCGGGGCGGCGCGGCGCAGCCGGACCTGGGTGATGGCCCGCTGGTCGATCGCGGACACCTCCAGCTCCCAGTCGTCGATGGTGACGCTCTCCCCGGCGACGGTGGGGATGTGCCCCAGGCAGGCCAGCACCATGCCGGCGACGGTGGTGTAGTCGCCGGCCGGCCGGGCGGGCACCTCGACGCCGATGTCCGGCAGGTCGTGCACCGGGAAGGTGCCCGGCAGCAGCAGCGCGCCGTCGGGTTCGGTGCGTACCGCGCGGACGTCCCGGTCGGTCTCGTCGTATATCTCGCCGACGATCTCCTCGAGGATGTCCTCCAGGGTGACGATGCCGTCGACGGCGCCGCGCTCGTCCACCACCAGGGCGATGTGCTGTCGCTCGGCCTTGAACTGGCGCAGCGCCTCCACCACCGGCAGCGAGTCGGGCAGCAGCATCGGCGGGCGGGCACACTCGTCGACCGACCGGTCGCCGGGGACGCCGACCAGGTCCCGCAGGTGGATCACGCCGACCGCGTCGTCCAGGCCGCCGTGCCGGACCACCGGCGCCCGGGAGTGCCCGGTCGCGGCGAGGACCAGCCGGGCGGCCTCCGCGGTGGTCCCGCTGTCGAGCGTGAAGACCTGCAACCGGGGTACGAGGACCGCCTTGAGCTGCCGGTCGGCGATCTCCACCGCGCCGGCGATGATGGTCCGCTGTTCCTTGGTGAAGCCGTGGTTGCCGGCGACGATGTCGCGCAGCTCGTCCGGGCCGATCTCCTCGGGCTGGTGCTTCGGGTTCAGTCCGACCAGGCGTACCACCAGGTCGCTGGTGGCGCCGAGCGCCCAGACGGCCGGCCGGGTGAAGGTGGCCAGCAGGTCCAGCGGACGGGCCACCAGCAGCGCCCACCGCTCGGCGGACTGCATGGCGATCCGCTTGGGGGCCAGCTCGCCGAAGACCAGGGTGACGAAGGTCAGGGCGAGGGTGACCACCACGATGGCGACCGTCTCGGCGGCGCCGCCGAGCGCACCGAGCAGCGGTACGAGGGGCCGGGCCAGGGAGACCGCCGCCGCGGCCGAGGCGAGGAACCCGGCCAGGGTGATGCCGATCTGGATGGTGGCCAGGAACCGGTTCGGGTCCTTGGCCAGCCGGGCGAGCACCCGCCCGGCCCGGCTGGTGCGTTCCAGTCGCTGGATCTGGCTGTCCCGCAGCGACACCAGCGCCATCTCGCTGCCCGCGAAGATCGCGTTCAGGACCACCAGGACTCCGACCAGGGCCAGTTGGCTCCAGTAGCTCTGCACGCCCGGCTCTCTCCCTCACACGACGGGCACCGGCCGCGACGGCCGACGCCGCCGGCCGGAGGCCCGACCGGCGTAGGCCTGTCTGTGCCCCGTGCGGGCGCCGGCGAATCCTCGCCGGGGCGCTACGCCGCGGCGGGCGCCGGCAGGTCGAGCACGTACGCGCCGCCCTCGGGGCGGAACCCGAGCCGGTGGTAGTAGGGGGCGACCATGCCGGGCGGGCTGACCACCCGACGGAAACCCCGGTCGGTGAAGAGGCTACTGCGGCGGTAGACGAACTCCCCCGGGGTGAAGTCCCGGAACCGCTGGGTGACGTAGTCCAGGTCGATCTGGGCCACCCCGCCGGCCTCGGCGTGCGACAGCACCACCCCGACCACCTCGTCGGCCTTGACCACCAGGAACGCCGAGCGGGGCGCGCCGTGCGACTCCCAGCGGAAGTCGGGGTTGAAGCGGGCGATGTCCGCGGCGTGCACCCGCAGCGTGTGCGCGAGGAACTGGTCGTCGACGCCGACCTCGACCACCTGGTACGTCTGCTCGTCGTGCCGGGTGGCCAGCATCTTCCGCAGGTACCACACGTTGATCACGGCGAGTACGACATTGAGGCCGACACCGGGCCAGACCTGCACCCCGGCGTTGTAACCGATCAGGATGAGGCAGCCGACGAGATTGAGCGCACGCAGCCGCAAAATGCGCGTCTGCAGCAGGGACCAGACCAGCAGCGCGGAGCCGGCCCAGCCGACGAGTTCCAGCCAGTTCACCCCGCGAGACTAGTGGGCGCCCAGCTCAGGCCGGTCGTCGGGCAGCTCCAGCACCCACTCCTGGACCTCGACGCCGCGGCCGTGGGCGTACCCGGAGTCCTCGCCGACCACGACGAAGCCGCACTTGCGCAGCACGGCGAGGGAGGCCCGGTTGTCCTTCGCGGCGCGGGCGTGCACCGGGCGCTGTGGCAGCTCGCGCAGCAGCGCGGCGAGCGCGGCGGTGGCGTGGCCCCGACCCCAGCGCCGCGGGTCGATCCAGTAGCTGACCTCGGTCTGCTCGTCCACCGGGAAGGCCGACACGTACCCGACCACCTCGCCGTCGGCGACGACGGTGCGGTTGACGATCCGGGGGTCGGCGCGGATGCGCCGCCAGTGCGCGTCGAACGCCGCCCGGTCGGCCGGGTCGGCCGGCCCGAAGGCCGCCATCCAGTTGGCCTCCGGGTCCTGCTGATGGGCGAAGAAGTACGGCAGGTCGTCGTCGCGCACCGGGCGGAGCTGCACAGGGACGGTCACGGGCCAGAGCGTACGCACCGGCACCGACGATCCCGGACCGCCGAAGCGCCCCACGTCGGCGTGTCCGGCCGAATGCCGGCGTCGCGGGACGGGTACGTCGACAATGACCTGACCGACTTCGGGGAGTGCCGATGAACCGTCCTGTCGTGGTGGGCGTCGACGGATCGCCGTCCAGCCTGGTCGCCGCGGAACACGCGGCCCGCGCCGCCCAGCTGCGGTCCCGGCCGCTGCGCCTGGTGCACGGCTACCTGCACCCGCTCGGCTACGGCGTGCCGCTCAACCCGTACGACCTCGGGGTGCCGGCGCCTTCGGAGGAGGCGCAGAAGATGCTGGAGCGGACGGCGGCCGACCTGGCCGGCCGCTCACCCGGCCTGGACGTCGAGGTACGCCAGGTGGCCGGCGGCCCGGGCGCCACCCTGGTCGAGGAGTCCCGCCGGGCCGAGCTGGTGGTGGTGGGCAGCCGCGGGCTGGGCGGCTTCACCGGGCTGCTGCTCGGCTCGGTCGGCGCGCAGGTGGTCGCGCACGCGCACTGCCCGGTGCTGGTGGTCCGCCCCGACGAGCAGCCGATCCCGGTGGACGGGCCGGTGCTGGCCGGGGTGGACGGCTCCGGGCCGTCCCGGCTCGCCGTCGGGTACGCCGCCGACGAGGCGGCCCGCCGGGACGTGCCGCTGGTGCTGGTGCACGTCGGCCCGCCGGACGGGGACCGGCCGGTGCCGGAGGAGGTCGAGGAGTCGCAGGCCGCGTACCAGGCCGAGGCGGTGCGGCTGCTGGCCGAGGCGTCCGGCGCGGTCCGGGCCGACCACCCGGACCTGGTGGTGCGGGAGCACCCGGTCCGGGCGGCCGGCGCCGCGCAGGGACTGGTCGAGGCGAGCGGCACGGCGTCGTTGCTGGCGGTGGGCACCCGGGGCCGGGGCGGCTTCACCGGGCTGCTGCTCGGCTCGGTCAGCCAGGCGGTGGCGCAGCACGCCCACTGCCCGGTGCTGGTCGCCCACCCGTACGACCGGGTTGAGTGACCCCGTTCAGCTCTCCCGGCCGCCGCCGAGGAGCTGGGCGAAGTCGGTGGTCAGGGCGAACGGGTCGACCGGGCCGGAGGCCGGCAGCCGGTGGTCGACCTGGTCGGCCAGCTCGGCGCCGGCCCGCCGGATGCGGGCGCGCAGTGCGCCGTCGGCGGTGCCGCCGGACCAGTCCTCGGGGGCGGCGAAGACCGCCGTGGGGGCCACCGCCGCCCGCAGATGGCTGAACATCGGCCGGACGGCGTGCTCCAGGGCCAGCGAGTGCCGGGCGGTGCCGCCGGTCGCGCCGATCAGCACCGGCCGGTCGGTCAGCGCCCCGGGCTCCAGCACGTCGAAGAAGGACTTGAACAGCCCGTTGTACGACGCGTTGAAGATCGGGGTGACGGCGACGATCCCGTCCGCCCCGGTCACCGCGTCGACGGCCTCCCGCAGCGCGGCCGGCGGGAACCCGGTGAGCATGTTGTTCACCACGTCGTGGGCGTGGTCGCGCAGCTCGACGACGCGCAGCTCCACCTCGGCGCCGCGCCGGACCAGCTCGTCGCGGGCGGCCGCGGCGAGCTGGTCGGCGAGCAGTCGGGTCGAGGAGGGCTGGCTGAGGCCGGCCGAGACCACGGCCAGGGTGCGCCGGCTCATCGGGTGGCCTGCCCGCCGGTCGCCTCGGCGTCACGGGCGGCGAGCAGCGAGGCGTGGGTGGGAGCCGCCGGCACGTGCGCCGGACGGAGGCTCTCGAACTCCTTGCGCAGCACCGGGACGACCTCCTCGCCGAGGAAGTCGAGCTGCTCCAGCACGGTCTTCAGCGGCAGGCCGGCGTGGTCCACGAGGAACAGCTGCCGCTGGTAGTCGCCGACGTACTCCCGGAAGCCGAGCGTGCGGTCGATGACCTCCTGCGGGCTGCCCACGGTCAGCGGGGTCTCCCGGCTGAACTCCTCCAGCGACGGGCCGTGCCCGTAGACCGGGGCGTTGTCGAAGTACGGCCGGAACTCCCGGACCGCGTCCTGGGAGTTGCGCCGGATGAAGACGTGCCCGCCGAGGCCGACGATGGCCTGCTCCGGGGTGCCGTGGCCGTAGTGGGCGAAGCGCTGCCGGTAGAGGCCCACCATCCGCTGGACGTGCTCCTTGGGCCAGAAGATGTTGTTGTGGAAGAAGCCGTCGCCGTAGTAGGCGGCCTGCTCGGCGATCTCCGGGCTGCGGAT
>NZ_JBAKHM010000051.1:0-6005 GCF_036902725.1 Micromonospora psammae
GCCCACCCCGGTCACCCGGCCCGAGGAGGTGTCCGCCGCCCCGCACGTCGCCCCCGACCTGCCGGCGGCCATCGAGGAGATCCTGCGCCGGCGGGCCGCGCTGCACCCCGCCCCCCGGCCCCGGCGCGCCGGCACGGTGCTCGTCGTACGCAGCGACTCCGCCGGCGACGTCCTGGTCACCGGCCCCGCCATCCGAGCCGTCGCCGCCGGCGCGGAGCGGGTCGTCCTGCTCCACGGCCCCCGGGGCCGGGCCGCCGCCGCCCTGCTGCCCGGTGTCGACGCGCTCCTCGAGTGGCCGCTGCCCTGGATCGACGGCGACCCCGCGCCCGTCGACCCCGCCGACATCCGCCGCCTCACCGACCTACTCGCCACCGTCGGCGCCGACGAGGCCGTCATCTTCACCTCCTTCCACCAGTCGCCGCTGCCCCTCGCCCTGCTGCTCCGCCTCGCCGGGGTGGCCCGGATCAGCGCGATCAGCGACGACTACCCCGGCACCCTGCTCGACACCCGGCACCGGGTGCCGGCCGGCGTGCCCGAACCCGAACGCGCCCTCGCCCTCGCCGCCGCCGCCGGCTACGCGCTGCCCGCCGGCGACGACCCGGGGCTGCGGATCCGCCCCGACGGGCTGCCACCGGCCCCGGTCGGGCTCGGCGGGCCGGGATACGTCGTGGTCCATCCCGGCTCGGCGGTCCAGACCCGGGCCTGCCCGCCGGAGCTGGCCGCCCGGATCGTCCGGGAGCTCACCGCCGCCGGCTACCGGGTGGCGGTCACCGGCGGCCCCGGCGAGGCCGAGCTGACCGCCCGGGTCGCCGGGGACGCCGGCGTCGACCTCGGCGGGCGCACCGGACTGGCCGACCTCGCCGCGGTGCTCACCGACGCCGCGGCGCTGGTGGTCGGCAATACCGGGCCGGCGCACCTCGCCGTCGCGCTGGACGTGCCGGTGGTGAGCCTCTTCGCCCCCACCGTCCCGTACGGACAGTGGGGGCCCTACCGGGTGCCGGCGGTACGCCTCGGCGACGCCGCCGCACCCTGCCGCGACACCCGGGCCACCCGCTGCCCGGTGCCCGGACACCCCTGCCTGTCCGGCATCGAGCCGGGTCACGTCCTCGACGCGGTACGCCTGCTCGGCGTACCCGGGGACCGCCCGGCGGCGCGGGCCGACGCCGGGCCCGTGGTGGCCGCCGGCGGTGGGAGCGCCCGATGAACATCCTGGTGTGGCACGTGCACGGCTCCTGGACCACCTCCTTCGTGCACGGCAAGCACCGCTACCTGGTGCCCGTCACCCCCGACCGGGGGCCGTACGGGCTCGGTCGGGCCCGCACCTACCCCTGGCCCGACAGCGCCGTCGAGGTGACCCCGCAGCAGCTGCGCCGCGAGGAGGTCGACCTGGTGCTGCTGCAACGCCCGGAGGAGTTCGACCTGGCCTGCGACTGGCTCGGCCGGCGGATCGGCCGGGAGGTGCCGGCGGTCTACGTCGAGCACAACACCCCCAAGGGCGACGTGCCGAACACCCGGCACCCGATGGCCGACCGGGACGACCTGCTGCTCACCCACGTCACCCACTTCAACGAACTCTTCTGGGACAACGGCGGCACCCGCACCGCCGTCGTCGAGCACGGGGTGGTGCCGCCGGCGGTGGAGTGGACCGGGGAGCTGGACCGGCTCGCCGTGGTCATCAACGAACCGGTGCGCCGCTGGCGCGTCACCGGCACCGACCTGCTGACCCGGTTCGCCGAGATCGCCCCGCTGGACGTCTTCGGCATGCGGGTGGCCGGGCTCGCCGACCACCTCGGCCTGCCCGCGGACCGGCTGACCAGCCACGACGACGTGCCGCAGCACCGGATGCACACCGAGCTGGCCCGGCGGCGGGCGTACCTGCACCTGTGCCGCTGGACCTCGCTCGGGCTGAGCCTGATCGAGGCGATGACCATGGGCATGCCGGTCGTCGCGCTGGCCACCACCGAGGCCGTCGAAGCCGTGCCGCCGGGGGCCGGGGCGCTCTCCACCCGGGTCGACGTCCTGGTGGAGGCCGCGCAGCGGTTCGTGGCGCGGCCCGCCGAGGCCCGCCGGGCCGGGGTCGAGGCGCGTGCCGCCGCCCGGGCCCGCTACGGCCTGGACCGTTTCCTCGCCGACTGGGACCGCCTGCTGGAGGAGGAAGTATGCGCATCGCGATGATCTCCGAGCACGCCAGCCCCCTCGCCGTGCTGGGTGGTGAGGACGCCGGTGGGCAGAACACCCATGTCGCCGAGCTCTCCGCCGCGCTGGTGGCCGCCGGACACGAGGTGCGGGTCTACACCCGCCGCGACGCGGTCGACCTGCCGGTGACCGTCCGCGCCCCGGACGGCTACGACGTGGTGCACGTCCCGGCCGGGCCGGCCGAACCGCTGGCCAAGGACGCCCTGCTGCCACACATGAAGGAGTTCAGCCGGTGGCTGACCCAGCGGTGGCGGGGCGGGGACTGGGTGCCCGAGGTGATCCACGCGCACTTCTGGATGAGCGGACTCGCCGCGCTCACCGCCGGCCGGCAGACCGGGGTGCCGGTGGTGCAGACGTACCACGCGTTGGGCGCCGTCAAGCGTCGCCACCAGGGCGTCCAGGACACCAGCCCGGCCCGGCGGATCGCGTACGAGCGGGAGCTGGGGCGCTCGGTCGACCGGGTGATCGCGCAGTGCCAGGACGAGGTCGGCGAGCTGGTCCGGCTCGGCGTGCCCCGGTCCCGGATGACGGTCGTCCCGTCCGGGGTCAACCTCGCCACCTTCGCCCCGCTCGGTGCCGCCGTCGAGCGGGAACCCGACCGGCCCCGCATCCTCACCGTCGGCCGGCTGGTCGAACGCAAGGGCTTCCAGACGGTGATCCGGGCGATGGCGCTGGTGCCCGACGCCGAGTGCGTCGTGGTGGGCGGTCCGCCCGCCGGGCTGCTGGAGACCGACGCGTACGCCCGGCGGCTGCGCGCGCTCGCCACCACCTGCGGGGTGGCCGACCGGGTGCGACTGGTCGGCGCGGTCCCCCGGGAGGAGATGGGCCGCTGGTACCGCTCGGCGGACGTGCTGGTCGCCGCCCCCTGGTACGAGCCGTTCGGGCTGACCCCGCTGGAGGCGATGGCCTGCGGGGTGCCGGTGGTGGGCACCGCGGTGGGCGGCATCCGGGACACCGTCGTCGACGGGGTGACCGGCGACCTGGTTCCCGCCCGGGACCCGCGGGCGCTCGGCACCGCGATCCAGCGCCTGCTCACCGACCGCATCCGCCGCTTCGGGTACGCCACGGCCGCGTTGCAGCGGGCCCGGCGCAGCTACTCGTGGGCGACGGCCGCGGAGCGGCTGGCCGAGGTGTACGGCGAGGTGGCCGCGGTGCGCCGGCCCACCGGGGTGGTCGCCTGATGACCGCGACGGACACCGGGGTGCTGGCCGGGCACCTGTCCCTGCTCGCCGAGGCGCTGCTGCCGTTCCGCGCCTCCGAGCAACTGCTCGCCCGGTGGGGCGCCGAGCTGGCCGGGACGCTCTCCGGCGGCGGCCGGCTGCTCGTCGCCGGCAACGGCGGCAGCGCCGCCGAGGCGCAGCACCTCACCGCCGAACTGGTCGGCAAGCTGCGCGACGACCGCGAACCGTACTCCGCGATCGCACTGCACGCCGAGACCTCCGCGCTGACCGCCATCGGCAACGACTACGGCTACGACGAGATCTTCGCCCGCCAGGTCCGCGCCCACGGCCGCCAGGGCGACATCCTGCTGCTGATGTCCACCAGCGGCGCCAGCCCGAACCTCCTCGCCGCCGCCCGGGCCGGTCGGGAGGCCGGGCTGCGCTGCTGGGCCTTCACCGGTCCGACGCCGAACCCGCTCGCCGAGGCGTGCCACGAGGCGCTCGCCGTCGCCTCACCGGAGAGCCAGGTGGTGCAGGAGCTGCACCTGGTCGCCACCCACGTGCTCTGCGAGTACGTCGACCGGATCCTGCCCACGGTGCCCGCGCCCCCCACCGCCGCCGTGCGGACCGGCGTCGAGGTGGTGCTCGACGGCGGCGGCCCGCGGGTTGAGGCGGGATGAGGAGGCCGACCGTGCGCGGACCGCTGGTGGTCGTCGGCGACACCCTGCTGGACCGCGACGTCGAGGGGGTGGTGAACCGGCTCTGCCCGGACTCCCCGGTGCCGGTGCTCGACGAGACCGACCACGCCGACCGCCCCGGTGGGGCCGGGCTGGCCGCGGTCTTCGCCGCCGCGCAGGGCGCCGAGGTGGCGCTGGTGACGGCCCTCGCCGACGACGCCGGTGGCGCCCGGCTCACCGCCCTGCTCACCGCCGCCGGGGTGCAGGTGTACGCGCTGCCGCTGCTCGGGGCCACCCCGGAGAAGATCCGGCTGCGGGCCCGGGGCCGGGTGCTGCTGCGGCACGACCGGGGCGGGTCGGCCGCCGAGCCGGGGCCGCCGCACGAGGCGGTGCTCCGGCTGATCGCCGGAGCGTCCGCGGTGCTGGTCAGCGACTACGGCCGGGGCGTGGCCCGGCAGCCGGCGCTGCGCGCCGCCCTCGCCGCGACCCGGGCGCCGGTGGTCTGGGACCCGCACCCGCGCGGCCCGGCGGCGGTGCCCGGGATCACCCTGGCCACCCCGAACGAGGCGGAGGTCCGCGAGCTGACCGAGGTCCCGCCCGGCGGCCCCCGGCTGGCCGCCGCCGCCTGGGGCGCCCAGGGGCTGCGCGAGCGGTGGCGGGCCGGCGCGGTCGCGGTGACCCTGGGCGGCGACGGCGCCCTGCTCTGCCACGCCGGGGCCACCCCGCTGGTGGTCTCGGCGCCGGTCAGCGCCGAGGGGGACACCTGCGGGGCCGGGGACCGGTTCGCCTCCGCCGCCGGGATCGCCCTCGCCCGGGGAGCGCTGGTCTCCGAGGCGGTGCAGGAGGCGGTCGCGGAGGCGTCGGCGTACGTGGCCGGCGGGGGAGTGGCGACGGCGCTGCCGCCGCAGGTCCGGGCGCTCCCGCCGGTGGTGGCCGGCGGTGGCGACCAGCGGATCGGAGCCGCCGCGGCCGGCGCGGTGGTCGCCGAGGTACGGGCGGCCGGCGGCACCGTGGTCGCCACGGGCGGCTGCTTCGACCTGCTGCACGCCGGTCACGTGGCCACCTTGCAGGCCGCCCGGCAGCTCGGCGACTGCCTGATCGTCTGCCTGAACTCCGACGCCAGCGTCGCCGGCCTCAAGGGGCCGGACCGGCCGGTGGTGTCCCAGGGCGACCGCAGCCGGCTGCTCGCGGCTCTGGGCTGCGTGGACGCGGTGCTGGTCTTCGACGAGCCGACGCCGCACGCCGCGCTGAGCTGGCTGCGCCCGGACATCTGGGTCAAGGGCGGCGACTACGCCACCGGCGGCGGCGACGAGCCGACCCTGCCGGAGGCGGAGGTGCTGCGCCGCTGGGGCGGGCACACCGTGGTGGTGCCCTACCTGGACGGCCGCTCCACCACCGACCTGATCGCGGCGGCCCGTGGCGGGGGCCGCGCGGCCGCGTCCACCGGTCCACGTCACACCGGCGGCACCCCGCTCGCCCCTGTCGAGCAGGGCGACGTGGACCAACCGACTGCGGAGGGAGCCCGATGACCAGCAGTGCACCCGGTGCCGGCCCGACCGTCCTGGTCACCGGCGGCTCCAGTGGGCTCGGTGCGGCGGTGGTGACCGCGGTGGCCCGGGCCGGCGGACGGCCACTCGTGCTGGACCGGCACCGCCCCGGCGACGGGGTGCCGTGGGTGGAGTGCGACCTGGCCGACACCCGGGCCGCCGAGGAGGCCACCCGGCAGCTCGCCGAGCGCTCCGGCGGTCTCGACGGCGTGGTCACCGCGGCCGGCATGGACGTGCCCGGCAAGCTGGTCGACGTGCCCCGGGAGACCTGGGAGCGGATCGTCGCGGTGGACCTGCTCGCCACGGTGGCGGTGGTTCGGGCGGCGCTGCCCTACCTGGAGGCGTCCCACGGCAGCATCGTCACGGTGGCGTCGACGTTGGGGATCAAGGCCGTCTCCGACGCCACCGCGTACTGCGCGGCGAAG
>NZ_JBAKHM010000052.1:0-6002 GCF_036902725.1 Micromonospora psammae
GCCCACCCCGGTCACCCGGCCCGAGGAGGTGTCCGCCGCCCCGCACGTCGCCCCCGACCTGCCCACCGCCGTCGACGAGATCCTGCGCCGGATGGCCGCCGTCCGGCCGGCCGCGCCGCGCCGCGCCGGTACCGTCCTGGTGGTCCGCAGCGACTCCGCCGGGGACGTGCTCGTCACCGGCCCGGCGATCCGCGCCGTCGCCGCCGGCGCGGAGCGGGTCGTCCTGCTCCACGGCCCCCGGGGGCGCGGCGCCGCCGCGCTGCTGCCCGGGGTGGACGAGCTGATCGAGTGGCCGCTGCCCTGGATCGACGGGGACCCCGCGCCCGTCGACCCGGACGACATCCGCCGCCTCACCGACCGGCTCGCCACCGTCGGCGCCGACGAGGCCGTCATCTTCACCTCCTTCCACCAGTCCGCCCTGCCGCTCGCGTTGCTGCTGCGGATGGCCGGTGTGGCGCGGATCAGCGCGATCAGCGACGACTACCCCGGCTCGCTGCTCGACGTGCGGCACCGGGTGCCGGCCGGCGTGCCGGAACCGGAGCGGGCCCTCTCCCTCGCCGCGGCGGCCGGGTTCGGGCTGCCCGCCGACGACGACCACCGGCTCCGGGTCGACGTGCCGTCCGTCGCCGTCCCGGACGAGCCCTACGTGGTGGTGCACCCCGGCGCGTCGGTGCCGGCCCGGGCCTGCCCGCCGGAGCGCTGCGCCGAGATCGTCGCCAGGCTTACCGCGGCCGGCTACCGGGTAGTGGTCACCGGGGGGCCAGCCGAGACCGCGCTGACCTCCCGGGTCGCCGCCCATGGCGGCACCGACCTCGGCGGGCGCACCGGGCTGGCGGAGCTGGCCGGCGTCCTCGCCGGGGCGCGCTGCGTGGTGGTCGGCAACACCGGTCCCGCCCACCTCGCCGCGGCCGTCGGTGTCCCCGTGGTCAGCCTCTTCGCCCCCACCGTCCCCTTCGGCCAGTGGGCGCCGTACCGGGTGCCGCTGGTCCGCCTCGGCGACGCCGACGCGCCCTGCCGGGGCAGCCGCGCCACCCGCTGCCCGACGGCCGGCCACCCCTGCCTCACCCAGGTCGACCCGGACGAGGTGGTCGCCGCGGTCCGCCTGCTCACCACCTGAGGAACTCCGCGAGCTGAAGGAGGGTCATGAACGTCCTGCTCTGGCACGTGCACGGCTCCTGGACCACGTCCTTCGTGCACGGACGGCACCGCTACCTGGTGCCCGTCACCCCCGACCGGGGGCCGTACGGGCTCGGCCGGGCCCGCACCTACCCCTGGCCGGACAGCGCCGTCGAGGTGACCCCGGAGGAGCTGGCCGGCGCGGACGTGGACCTGGTGCTCCTGCAACGCCCGGAGGAGCTGGAGCTGGCCGAGCGGTGGCTGCGTCGCCGACCCGGCCGGGACGTGCCGGCGGTCTACGTCGAGCACAACACCCCCAAGGGCGACGTGCCGAACACCCGGCACCCGATGGCCGACCGGGACGACCTGCTGCTCACCCACGTCACCCACTTCAACGAACTCTTCTGGGACAACGGCGGCACCCGCACCGCCGTCGTCGAGCACGGCATCGTGCCGCCCGCCGTCGAGTGGACCGGTGAGCTGAACCGGTTGGCCGTGGTGACCAACGAGCCGATCCGGCGCTGGCGGGTCACCGGCACCGACCTGATGCCCCGCTTCGCCGACGTCGCCCCGCTGGACGTCTTCGGCATGGGGGTGACCGGGCTCGCCCAGCGGCTCGGCCTGCCCGAGGAGCGGGTCGCCAGCCACGACGACCTGCCGCAGGGGGTCATGCACGTCGAGCTGGCCCGGCGGCGGGCGTACCTGCACCTGTGCCGCTGGACCTCGCTCGGGCTGAGCCTGATCGAGGCGATGACGATCGGCATGCCGGTCGTCGCGCTGGCCACCACCGAGGCCGTGGACGCGGTGCCACCCGACGCGGGGGTGCTCGCCACCCGGGTGGACACGCTGGTCGAGGCGGCGCGGTGGCTCGCGGAGGACCGCGACGCCGCGTACCGGCTGGGTGCGCGGGCGCGGGAGGTGACGAAGGAACGCTTCGGGCTCGACCGGTTCCTCGCCGACTGGGACCGGATTGTGGAGGAGGAAACATGCGCATCGCGATGATCTCGGAGCACGCCAGCCCTCTCGCCGTCCTCGGGGAGGAGGACGCCGGCGGGCAGAACACCCACGTCGCCGAACTGGCGGCGGCCCTGGCCGGTGAGGGACACGACGTGCGGGTCTACACCCGCCGGGACTCCTCCGACCTGCCGGACGTGGTGGCCGCCTCCGCCGGCTACCAGGTGCTGCACGTGCCCGCCGGCCCCGCGCTGCGGGTGCCGAAGGACGAGCTGCTGCCGTACATGGGCGAGTTCGGCCGCTGGATGGCCGAACAGTGGAGCCACGGCCGGTGGCGGCCGGACGTGGCACACGCCCACTTCTGGATGAGCGGGCTGGCCACCCTGCACGCCGGTCGGCGCACCAACACCCCGGTGGTCCTGACGTACCACGCGCTGGGCTCGGTGAAGCGACGCCACCAGGGCGCCCGGGACACCAGTCCACCGGGCCGGACCGGCTACGAACGCGCGCTGGGACGAGCCGCCGACCGGGTGATCGTCCAGTGCCAGGACGAGATCGGTGAGCTGGTCCGCCTGGGCGTGCCGAGGTCGAACATGACGCTGGTCCCGTCCGGGGTCAACCAGGAGATGTTCCGCCCCGACGGGCCGGCCGCCCCACGCGACCCGGCCCGCCAGCGGATCATCACGGTCGGCCGGATGGTCGAGCGCAAGGGTTTCCAGGACGTCGTCCGGGCGTTGCCCGCCGTGCCGGAGGCCGAGTGCGTGGTGGTCGGGGGACCCCCGGCGGAGCTGCTGCCGGCCGACGCCTTCGCCCGCCGGCTGCGGGCGCTCGCCGAGTCGTGCGGGGTCGCCGACCGGGTCAAGCTGGTCGGCGCGGTCCCCCGGGAGGAGATGGGTGCCTGGTACCGGTCGGCGGACGTGCTGGTCGCCGCCCCCTGGTACGAGCCGTTCGGGCTGACGCCGCTGGAGGGGATGGCCTGCGGTCTCCCGGTGGTCGGCACGAACGTGGGCGGGATCGCCGACACCGTCGTCGACGGGCTCACCGGCGACCTGGTGCCACCGCGTGACCCGCGTGCGCTGGGCACCGCGATCCGCCGGCTGCTCGCCGACCGGGTCCGTCTCTTCGCGTACGGCACGGCGGCGCTGGACCGGATCCGCAGCCGGTACTCCTGGAAACGCTGCGCGGAGCAGTTGAGCGCGGTCTACGCGGCGGTGAGCACCGCCGGGCGCGTCGCACCGGCGGTGGCCTGATGGGTGAGCAGATGTCCCCGCTCGACGTGCACCTGTCCGGGCTGGCCGCCGCCCTGATGCCGTACCGGCGGGTCGCCGAGCGCCTGGCCGGGTGGGGCACCGAACTGGCCTGGACGCTCTCCGGCGGCGGCCGGCTGCTCGTCGCCGGCAACGGCGGCAGCGCCGCCGAGGCACAGCACCTCACCGCCGAACTGGTCGGCAAGCTGCGCGACGACCGCGAACCGTACTCCGCGATCGCACTGCACGCCGAGACCTCCGCGCTGACCGCCATCGGCAACGACTACGGCTACGACGAGATCTTCGCCCGCCAGGTCCGCGCCCACGGCCGCCAGGGCGACATCCTGCTGCTGATGTCCACCAGCGGCACCAGCGCCAACCTGCTCCGGGCGGTCGACGCGGCACGGGAGACCGGGGTGCGCTGCTGGGCCTTCACCGGTCCGACGCCGAACCCGCTCGCCGGGGTCTGCGACGACGTGCTGGCGGTTCCCTCGCCCGACAGCCAGGTGGTGCAGGAGCTGCACCTGGTCTCGCTGCACCTGCTCTGCGAGTACGTCGACGAGGCGCTGCCGCTGGTGCGCCGGCTGCCGGGTGCGACGGCGCCCAGGCCGCGGACCATCGCCCTCACCGGGCGGCTGCCCAACGCCCCGACCGACCGGGCGTTGGCGGGGGCGGTCGGCGCCGGGTCCGGCGGGCAGGCCCACGGCCTGAACGGGGGCGGCTCCCCCACGGGTGGCGCGATCGGGCACGGCCCGAACGGGCACGGCGCCAACGGCTCCGTTGCCAACGGCGCCGGTGCGAACGGGCACGGGCCGAGCCGGCGGGGGTGCCCGTCGTGAGCGGGCCGCTGGTGGTCGTGGGCGACGCCCTGCTGGACCGGGACGTCGAGGGCACGGTCGACCGGATCTGTCCCGACGCGCCCGTACCGGTGCTCGACGAGCGCCGCGCCACCGACCGGCCCGGCGGCGCCGGGCTGGCCGCGCTGCTCGCCGCCGCCCAGGGCACGGAGGTCGTACTGGTGACGGCGCTCGCCGACGACGCCGCCGGCGCCCGGATCGCCGAGCTGCTCACCCGGGCCGGGGTACGCCTCTGCCCGCTCCGACTCACCGGGGCCACCCCGGAGAAGATCCGGCTCCGCGCCGGCGGGCAGACCCTGCTGCGGCTGGACCGGGGCGGCGCCCCGTCGACGCCCGGTGAGCCGCCGGAGGCGGCGCTGGAGGCGCTCGCCTCGGCCGGCGCCATCCTGGTCAGTGACTACGGCCGCGGGCTGCTGCGGCAGCCAGCGCTGCGGGCCGCGGTCGCCGACGCTGGCGCGCCGGTGGTCTGGGACCCGCACCCGAAGGGACCGGTGGCGGTCCCGGGCGCCCGGCTGACCACCCCGAACCTCGCCGAGCTGCGCCAGCTCACCGGCGACGCCGGCGCCGGCTCCCCGCTCTCCACCGCCACCCGGGCCGGGCACGAACTGCGCCGGCGGTGGCGGGTCGGCGCGGTCGCGGTGACCATGGGCGCCGACGGGGCGGTGCTCTGCCACTCCGGCGGCACCCCGCTGGTGGTGCCACCGGAGTCCGACGTGGACCATGTGGAGGACACCTGCGGCGCCGGGGACCGGTTCGCCGCCACCGCCGCCACCGCCCTCGCCGCCGGTGCGCTCACCTCCGAGGCGGTGCAGGAGGCGGTCGCCGCCGCGTCGGCGTACGTGGCCGCCGGCGGGGCCGCCGGACTGGCCCGGGGCGACCGCGAGCCGGCCACCGCGCGGCGGCCGGCCGCCGCCGAGGAGCTGGTGGCGCGGGTACGGGCCGACGGCGGCACGGTGGTCGCCACCGGCGGCTGCTTCGACATCCTGCACGCCGGGCACGTCGCCACCCTCCAGGCGGCCCGACGGCTCGGCGACTGCCTGGTGGTCTGCCTCAACTCCGACCGCAGCGTGCGGGCCCTCAAGGGCCCGGAGCGCCCGGTGAACCCGGAGGCGGACCGGGCGCGGCTGCTGACCGCGCTGGACTGCGTCGACGCGGTGCTGGTCTTCGACGAGGCCACCCCGGAGACGGCGCTGGCCCGGCTGCGTCCGGACGTCTGGGTCAAGGGCGGCGACTACGCCGGCGACGGCGCCCCCGAACTGCCCGAGGCCGAGCTGGTCCGCGGCTGGGGCGGCCGGGTGGTGACCGTGCCGTATCTGGCGGGCCGGTCCACCACCGCCACCATCACCGCCGCGCGGTCGCGCGGCGCCCGACTGGTCAAGGGAGCACGATGAGCAGGGATCTGAACGGTAAGGCGGTACTGGTCACGGGTGGGTCGAGCGGGCTCGGCGCGGCGGTGGTGACCGCGGTGACCAAGGCCGGCGGGCGGCCGTACGTGCTGGACCGGCAGGCGCCGGCGGACGGGGTGCCGTGGGTGGAGTGCGACCTGGCCGACACCCGGGCCGCCGAGGAGGCGACCCGGCGACTCGCCGAGCAGGCCGGCGGGCTGACCGGGCTGGTCACGGCCGCCGGGATGGACGTGCCCGGCAAGCTCGCCGACGTCGACGGAGCGACGTGGGACCGCATCGTCACCATCAACCTGCTCGGCACCGCCGCTGTGGTCCGGGCCGCGCTGCCGTACCTGGAGCGCTCGCACGGCACGGTGGTGACGGTGGCGTCGACGTTGGGGATCAAGGCCGTCTCCGACGCCACCGCGTACTGCGCGGCGAAG
>NZ_JBAKHM010000053.1:0-5209 GCF_036902725.1 Micromonospora psammae
TTCTCGGCGGTGTGTGGTTGTTCTTTGAGAACTCAACAGGGTGCTAGATAAGCCAGTGCCAATTATGATTTATACCCCGGACTGGTGGGCTCGTCTTTGGATGGGTTTGCTGGTTGGGATTCCTTTGGCAACACTTTTGTTGCCGGGATGACTGTTTCAACAAGTTTTTGTTGGAGAGTTTGATCCTGGCTCAGGACGAACGCTGGCGGCGTGCTTAACACATGCAAGTCGAGCGGAAAGGCCCTTCGGGGTACTCGAGCGGCGAACGGGTGAGTAACACGTGAGCAACCTGCCCTAGGCTTTGGGATAACCCTCGGAAACGGGGGCTAATACCGAATACGACTGCTGGACGCATGTCTGGTGGTGGAAAGTTTTTCGGCCTGGGATGGGCTCGCGGCCTATCAGCTTGTTGGTGGGGTGATGGCCTACCAAGGCGACGACGGGTAGCCGGCCTGAGAGGGCGACCGGCCACACTGGGACTGAGACACGGCCCAGACTCCTACGGGAGGCAGCAGTGGGGAATATTGCACAATGGGCGGAAGCCTGATGCAGCGACGCCGCGTGAGGGATGACGGCCTTCGGGTTGTAAACCTCTTTCAGCAGGGACGAAGCGTAAGTGACGGTACCTGCAGAAGAAGCACCGGCCAACTACGTGCCAGCAGCCGCGGTAAGACGTAGGGTGCGAGCGTTGTCCGGATTTATTGGGCGTAAAGAGCTCGTAGGCGGCTTGTCGCGTCGACTGTGAAAACCCGCAGCTCAACTGCGGGCCTGCAGTCGATACGGGCAGGCTAGAGTTCGGTAGGGGAGACTGGAATTCCTGGTGTAGCGGTGAAATGCGCAGATATCAGGAGGAACACCGATGGCGAAGGCAGGTCTCTGGGCCGATACTGACGCTGAGGAGCGAAAGCGTGGGGAGCGAACAGGATTAGATACCCTGGTAGTCCACGCTGTAAACGTTGGGCGCTAGGTGTGGGGGGCCTCTCCGGTTCCCTGTGCCGCAGCTAACGCATTAAGCGCCCCGCCTGGGGAGTACGGCCGCAAGGCTAAAACTCAAAGGAATTGACGGGGGCCCGCACAAGCGGCGGAGCATGCGGATTAATTCGATGCAACGCGAAGAACCTTACCTGGGTTTGACATGGCCGCAAAACTGTCAGAGATGGCAGGTCCTTCGGGGGCGGTCACAGGTGGTGCATGGCTGTCGTCAGCTCGTGTCGTGAGATGTTGGGTTAAGTCCCGCAACGAGCGCAACCCTCGTTCGATGTTGCCAGCGCGTTATGGCGGGGACTCATCGAAGACTGCCGGGGTCAACTCGGAGGAAGGTGGGGATGACGTCAAGTCATCATGCCCCTTATGTCCAGGGCTTCACGCATGCTACAATGGCCGGTACAATGGGCTGCGATACCGTGAGGTGGAGCGAATCCCAAAAAGCCGGTCTCAGTTCGGATCGGGGTCTGCAACTCGACCCCGTGAAGTCGGAGTCGCTAGTAATCGCAGATCAGCAACGCTGCGGTGAATACGTTCCCGGGCCTTGTACACACCGCCCGTCACGTCACGAAAGTCGGCAACACCCGAAGCCGGTGGCCCAACCCCTTGTGGGAGGGAGCCGTCGAAGGTGGGGCTGGCGATTGGGACGAAGTCGTAACAAGGTAGCCGTACCGGAAGGTGCGGCTGGATCACCTCCTTTCTAAGGAGCACCTTCACCCGAAAGGGTGCAAGGAGCCCACGACCTGCGAATGTCGGGTCGGGGTGCTCAATGGCGGAGACACTGGCGAGTTTTCCCTCGGCAACGGCCGGGATCACCTAGTACAGCTGCTTCGGTGGTGGGAACGGTTGACCTGGTGCGGCTGAGTGGAAGCGCATAGCACCCTGTTGGGTCCTGAAAGAACAACCATTGGTTGTCTTTCAGAGACTGGTCCGAGGCTGAGGTCTCGGGAGTCTGCCAGGCATGGCCTGGCCTCGCATACCGCCGGCGGTTGTCGGGTTTGGTGTGGGGCGGATCGGGTTGTGGGTTGGTCGTTTGTTGAGAATTGCACAGTGGACGCGAGCATCTTTGTGGTCAAGTTGTCAAGGGCGAACGGTGAATGCCTTGGCACCAGGAGCCGATGAAGGACGTGGGAGGCCGCGATAGGCCTGGGGGAGCTGTCAACCAAGCTGTGATCCCAGGGTGTCCGAATGGGGAAACCTGGCACCAGTCATGTGGTGTCACCCACACCTGAACACATAGGGTGTGTGGAGGGAACGCGGGGAAGTGAAACATCTCAGTACCCGTAGGAAGAGAAAACAATTTAGTGATTCCGTGAGTAGTGGCGAGCGAAAGCGGATCGAGGCTAAACCGGCTGCGTGTGATACCTGTCAGGGGTTGCGTGGTCGGGGTTGTGGGACCCCGCTGAACAAGCTGACACTTGTTCAAGGAGTTACAAAGTCAGTGGCTAGTCGAACAGTCTGGAATGGCTGACCGTAGACGGTGAGAGTCCGGTAGGTGAAAGTTGCTGACCTTCTGTGGGTGTTCCCGAGTAGCGGCGGACCCCTGAAATCTGCCGTGAATCTGCCAGGACCACCTGGTAAGCCTAAATACTTCCTGGTGACCGATAGCGGACGAGTACCGTGAGGGAATGGTGAAAAGTACCCCGGGAGGGGAGTGAAATAGTACCTGAAACCGTTCGCCTACAATCCGTCGGAGCCTTGCGGGGTGACGGCGTGCCTTTTGAAGAATGAGCCTGCGAGTTAGTGGCATGTGGCGAGGTTAACCCGTGTGGGGGAGCCGTAGCGAAAGCGAGTCTGAACAGGGCGGTTCAGTCGCATGCTCTAGACCCGAAGCGGAGTGATCTAGCCATGGGCAGGCTGAAGCGCGGGTAAGACCGCGTGGAGGGCCGAACCCACCAACGTTGAAAAGTTGGGGGATGACCTGTGGTTAGGGGTGAAAGGCCAATCAAACTCCGTGATAGCTGGTTCTCCCCGAAATGCATTTAGGTGCAGCGTCGCGTGTTTCTTGCCGGAGGTAGAGCACTGGATGGTCTAGGGGGCCCACAAGCTTACCGAAATCAGCCAAACTCCGAATGCCGGTAAGTGAGAGCGCGGCAGTGAGACTGCGGGGGATAAGCTTCGTAGTCGAGAGGGAAACAGCCCAGATCACCAGCTAAGGCCCCTAAGCGTGTGCTAAGTGGAAAAGGATGTGGGGTCGCATAGACAACCAGGAGGTTGGCTTAGAAGCAGCCACCCTTTAAAGAGTGCGTAATAGCTCACTGGTCAAGTGGTTCCGCGCCGACAATGTAGCGGGGCTCAAGCACACCGCCGAAGCTGTGGCATTCACATTTCAACCTCGCTTGGACTTGATTCCTTGTGCAGGTGTGTGGATGGGTAGGGGAGCGTCGTGCCGGGGGTGAAGCAGCGGGGTGACCCAGCTGTGGACGCGGCACGAGTGAGAATGCAGGCATGAGTAGCGAAAGAAGGGTGAGAAACCCTTCCGCCGGATGACCAAGGGTTCCAGGGCCAGGCTAATCCGCCCTGGGTGAGTCGGGACCTAAGGCGAGGCCGAGAGGCGTAGTCGATGGACAACGGGTTGATATTCCCGTACCCGCGAAAGAGCGACCCTGACGAACCTCGTTGTGCTAACCACCCAAACCAGCTGAGACTTTCGGGTCGAGGTTGGGGAGCGTGGGAACCTGGCGGGTAGTAGTCAAGCGATGGGGTGACGCAGGAAGGTAGCTGAGCCCGGCCGGTGGTTGTGCCGGGGTAAGCGTGTAGGCCGTACCGTAGGCAAATCCGCGGTGCATATAGGCTGAGACGTGATGCCGAGCCGATTCAGGTGAAGTCAGTGATCCTATGCTGCCGAGAAAAGCCTCTAGCGAGTTCTTAGCGGCCCGTACCCCAAACCGACACAGGTGGTCAGGTAGAGAATACCGAGGCGATCGGGCGAACTGTGGTTAAGGAACTCGGCAAATTGCCCCCGTAACTTAGGGAGAAGGGGGGCCGGAGACGTGAAGCCCCGCGCGGGTGGAGCGTTGTATGGCCGCAGAGAGCAGGGGGAAGCGACTGTTTACTAAAAACACAGGTCCATGCGAAGAAGTAATTCGATGTATATGGACTGACGCCTGCCCGGTGCTGGAACGTTAAGGGGACCTGTTAGCTCTTCGGGGCGAAGCGGAGAACTTAAGCGCCAGTAAACGGCGGTGGTAACTATAACCATCCTAAGGTAGCGAAATTCCTTGTCGGGTAAGTTCCGACCTGCACGAATGGCGTAACGACTTCCCCACTGTCTCAACCACAGGCCCGGCGAAATTGCAGTACGAGTAAAGATGCTCGTTACGCGCGGCAGGACGGAAAGACCCCGGGACCTTTACTATAGCTTGACATTGGTATCCGAATTAGCTTGTGTAGGATAGGTGGGAGCCGGTGAAGTCCATACGCCAGTATGGGTGGAGGCAATCTTGAAATACCACTCTGGTTGATTTGGGTATCTAACTTCGGACCGTTATCCGGTTCAGGGACAGTGTCTGGTGGGTAGTTTAACTGGGGCGGTTGCCTCCCAAAGGGTAACGGAGGCGCCCAAAGGTTCCCTCAGCCTGGTTGGCAATCAGGTGTTGAGTGCAAGTACACAAGGGAGCTTGACTGTGAGACTGACAGGTCGAGCAGGGACGAAAGTCGGGACTAGTGATCCGGCACTTGCGAGTGGAAGCGGTGTCGCTCAACGGATAAAAGGTACCCCGGGGATAACAGGCTGATCTTCCCCAAGAGTCCATATCGACGGGATGGTTTGGCACCTCGATGTCGGCTCGTCGCATCCTGGGGCTGTAGCAGGTCCCAAGGGTTGGGCTGTTCGCCCATTAAAGCGGTACGCGAGCTGGGTTTAGAACGTCGTGAGACAGTTCGGTCCCTATCCGCCGTGCGCGTAGGATACTTGAGAAGGGCTGTCCCTAGTACGAGAGGACCGGGACGGACGAACCTCTGGTGTGCCAGTTGTCCCGCCAGGGGCACGGCTGGTTAGCTACGTTCGGAAGGGATAACCGCTGAAAGCATCTAAGCGGGAAGCCTGCTTCAAGATGAGGTATCCCACCCACCTTTGGTGGGGTAAGGCCCCCAGCTAGACTACTGGGTTGATAGGCCGGAAATGTAAGCCCGGTAACGGGTTCAGTTGACCGGTACTAATAGGCCGAGGACTTGACTACAAAGAAGCTACGCGTCCACTGTGCAACTCCCGACAAACGAACAC
>NZ_JBAKHM010000005.1:0-244531 GCF_036902725.1 Micromonospora psammae
CGCCCGACGCCGCCGTCCGCGCCGCCGGCCGGCTCCGGTGCTGCCGCCGCCGCCCCCGACGCGGGCGGGGACGAGGACTGGCCTGAGCCGGCCCGCCCCGGCGGCTCCCCGACGACCCCCGGCTCCCCGCCGACCCCCGCCGCCGACAGCGGCGCCGGTGACGGTGACTGGCCCGAGGCGGCCAGGCCGGGCGGTAGCCCGTCCACCCCGCCCACCTCGTCGGCCGGCCCGGCCGTGTCCTCGGCCCGGCCGGCGGCCGGCGCGGCCGGCGCGGCACCGGCCGCGCCGAAGCAGGCTGTCCCGCCGGCGCAGTCCGCGCCGCCCGCCGGCAAGGGCGCCCCGGTGAGCAGCGCCATCGCGGCGGCCCGCGCGGCCGCCGCCGCGGCGGGCTCCGGGGCGGCGAAGGGGCCGCGTACCGCCCAGGCCACCCGGAAGACCGCGGACGCCGACTGGGCCGGCGAGCCGCCGTACGACCCGGACTTCGACGGCCCGTTGGGTGGCGGCGGGGGACGCCCCGGCGGCGCCCAACCGGCGGCCACCCCGACGTACGAGGGGTTCGACCCGGGCGACGAGCCGCTGGACGAGGTGATCGACGAGCGGACCGCCCGGCAGTCCAGCGAGGAGCAGGCGGTGCAGCTGCTGCGGGAGGCGCTCGGCGCCGAGAAGATCGACGAGGTGGACGCCCGCTGAGGCGGGTGTTCCCCGGGCGGGGTACGGGTCGCCCCCGGCTAGGCTGGGCGCGGCCGAGCAGACGAGTGCGAGAAGGAGCCCATCCGTGCGCCCAGGTGGACAGCCGAACATGCAGCAGATGCTGAAGCAGGCGCAGAAGATGCAGCAGCAGATCGCCAAGGCCCAGGCCGAGCTGGCCGAGGCCGAGCTGACCGGCACGGCCGGCGGTGGCCTGGTCACCGCCACCGTCTCCGGTGCCGGTGAGATCAAGAGCATCAAGATCGATCCGAAGGCGGTCGACCCGGAGGACGTGGAGACGCTGGAGGACCTGGTGGTCGCCGCGCTGCACAACGCCGCCGAGGCGGCCCGGGAGCTGACCGAGAAGAAGATGGGCCCGGTCACCGGCGGCATGGGCGGCCTCGGCCTGCCCGGTTTCTGAGCCGGCAGATGTACGAAGGCGCCATCCAGGACCTGATCGACGAGCTGGGGCGGCTGCCGGGCGTGGGCCCGAAGAGCGCCCAGCGGATCGCGTTCCACGTCCTGTCGGCCGACCCGGCCGACGTCAACCGGCTGGCCGGCGCGTTGCGCAAGGTCAAGGAGCTGGTCCGGTTCTGCACCACCTGCTACAACGTGGCCGAGTCCGACCAGTGCCGGATCTGCCGCGACCCGCGCCGTACCGACGAGGTGCTCTGCGTGGTCGAGGAGCCCAAGGACGTGGTGGCGATCGAGCGGACCGGTGAGTTCCGGGGCCGCTACCACGTGCTCGGCGGGGCGATCAACCCGTTGGAGGGCATCGGCCCGGACAACCTGCGTATCCGCGAGCTGATGACCCGACTCAGCGGCGGGGCGGTCCGTGAGCTGATCCTCGCCACCGACCCCAACACCGAGGGCGAGGCGACCGCGACGTACCTCGCCCTGATGGTCAAGCCGATGGGGATCGCGGTGACCCGGCTCGCCAGCGGCCTGCCGGTCGGTGGCGACCTGGAGTACGCCGACGAGATCACTCTCGGCCGGGCGTTCGAGGGCCGCCGCGCGGTCTGAGGTCACCCGCACCACGGGCGCCGGGGAGGTCGCAGCGCGACCCCCTCGGCGCCCGTGTCGTATGCGCACGTCGACCCGTCCGGATCTGACACCCAAGGTCCGCAGCGGCCCGGATGACGTAACAGTTTGGCATCGCAGTTTCGGATTGTTCGGCGAAGACGGCCGTTTGCCTTCGATTCGTCGGTCATGTCGCGGCTGGGACACGATCCGATACCAACCCGCCATCCGCCGGTTTCCGCAGCGTCGAAACGGGGGCTATGGTCACCGCCATCGGTGACCCCTGTCACCACGTTGTCCGTACCCCCAAGGAGAAGCACCATGCGTGCATCCAGGCCGAAGGTCGCGATCGCGGCCGTCGCGGTCGCGGCCCTCGCGGTAGCAGGCTGCGCCGAGAGCGACCGTGATGGCAGTTCCGGTGACAGCAAGAAGAAGGACACTCTCGTCTTCGGCGTAGCCGGAGACCCGAAGGTGCTGGACCCGAGCTTCGCCAGCGACGGTGAGTCGCTGCGCGTCGCGCGTCAGGTCTTCGAGACGCTGGTCCGCCCGGAGGAAGGCGGCACGAAGGTCACCCCCGGCCTGGCCGAGTCCTGGACCCCGGACGCCGCCGGCACCACGTGGACCTTCAAGCTGCGCTCCGGCGTGAAGTTCCACGACGGCACCGAGTTCAACGCCGAGGCGGTCTGCAAGAACTTCGACCGCTGGTACAACGCGAAGGGCCTCATGCAGAGCCCCGACGTGACCGCGTACTGGCAGGACGTCATGGGCGGCTTCGCCAAGAACGAGAGCACGGACCTGCCGCCGAGCCTCTTCAAGTCCTGCACCGCCAAGGACGCCACCACGGTCGACCTGGCCTTCACCCGGGTCTCCAGCAAGATCCCGGCCGCGCTGATGCTGCCGTCGTTCTCCATGCACAGCCCCAAGGCGCTGGAGCAGTACGACGCCAGCAACGTGGGCGGCACCGCCGAGGACATCAAGTACCCGTCCTACGCGACCGAGCACCCCACCGGCACCGGCCCGTTCAAGTTCAAGTCCTGGGACGTCGCCAACAAGACGCTCACCATCGAGCGCAACGACGACTACCACGGCACCAAGGCCAGGCTGAAGACCCTCATCTTCAAGACGATCTCCGACGAGAACGCCCGCAAGCAGGCGCTCCGCTCCGGTGACATCCAGGGTTACGACCTGGTCGGCCCGGCCGACGTCGAGCCGCTGAAGAAGGAGGGCTTCAACGTCCTCACCCGCCCGGCGTTCAACGTGCTCTACCTGGCGATCAACCAGAGTGGCAACCCGAAGCTCGCCGACCTCAAGGTCCGGCAGGCCATCGCGCACGCCCTGAACCGGCAGGCGCTGGTCGACTCGAAGCTGCCCCCGGGCGCCAAGGTCGCGCTGAACTTCATGCCGGACACCGTCGAGGGCTGGAACGGCGACGTCACCAAGTACGAGTACGACGTCGAGAAGGCGAAGAAGCTGCTGGCCGAGGCCGGCGCAACGAACCTGAAGCTGAAGTTCCACTACCCGACCGAGGTCACCCGGCCGTACATGCCGAACCCGAAGGACATCTTCGAGCTGCTTTCGGCGGACCTCAAGGCGGCCGGCATCCAGGTCGAGGCGATCCCGCTGAAGTGGAGCCCGGACTACCTCAACGCCACCACCTCCGGCAGTAAGCACGACCTGCACTTCCTCGGCTGGACCGGTGACTACGGCGATGCCTACAACTTCATCGGCACCTTCTTCGACCGGAAGAAGGACGAGTGGGGCTTCACCAACAAGGCCCTGTTCGACCAGTTCAAGGACGCCGACAGCACCGCCGACCCGGCGGCCCGGGTGGAGAAGTACAAGGCGCTGAACAAGGCCGTCATGGACTTCCTGCCGGGTGTCCCGGTGTCGCACTCGCCGCCGGCGATCGTGTTCGGCAAGGACGTGACCGGGATCAAGGCGAGCCCGCTCACCGATGAGCGGTACGCCAGCGCCGAGTTCAAGTCCTGACCTGACGCACGCAAGGAACGCGGGCGGACGCCGTTTCGACGGCGTCCGCCCGCAACCCTCCGCACCCCCTTCGAGGCCACCGTGTTCCGGTTCATCGTCAGACGCCTGCTCCAGCTGATACCGACGCTGTTCGGGCTCTCCCTCCTGCTCTTCATCTGGCTCCGTCGACTGCCCGGCGGTCCGGAGACCGCCATCCTCGGCGAGCGCGGCACACCCGAGATGCGCGCCGCGATCCGCCGCAACATGGGCCTGGACGAGCCGATCCTGGTGCAGTACGGCCGGTTCGTCCGTCGGCTGATCCGCCTGGACCTGGGCACCTCGACCGCCACCAAGCGCCCGGTCACCACCGAGTTCCTGGAGCGCTTCCCCGGCACCGTCGAGCTGACGATGATGGCCCTGGTGCTCGCGATCGGGATCGGCATCCCGCTCGGCTACCTGGCCGCCCGCCGCCGGGGCCGGCTGCTCGACCACCTCTCGGTCGGCGGCTCGCTGATCGGCATCTGCATCCCGGTCTTCTTCCTGGCGTACGTGTTCAAGGCGATCTTCTCGGAGAACCTCGGCTGGTTCCCGTCCTCCGGCCGCCAGGACCCGACCATGGACGCCACCCGGATCACCAACTTCTTCTTCCTCGACGGTCTGCTGACCCGGGAGTGGGACGCCGCGGCCGACGCGCTGTGGCACCTGGTCCTGCCCGGCCTGACGCTGGCCAGCATCCCGCTGGCGATCATCGTGCGGATCACCCGGGCCAGCGTGCTGGAGGTGCTCAACGAGGACTTCGTCCGCACCGCCGAGGCCAAGGGCCTGACCGAGTCGACGGTGCGCCGCCGGCACGTGCTGCGTAACGCCATGCTGCCGGTGGTCACCTCGATCGGCCTGCAGACCGGGCTCCTGCTCTCCGGCGCGGTGCTGACGGAGACCGTCTTCGGGTTCACCGGCATCGGTGCCTTCGTCGCGGAGGCGATCAGCCAGCGTGACTACCCGGTGCTGATGGGCTTCATCCTGATCATCGCGGTGGTGTACGTGCTGGTGAACCTCCTGGTCGACCTCTCCTACAGCCTGATCGACCCGAGGGTGAGGGTTCGATGACGATCACCACCGGCAAGAAGAAGCAGAAGATCGACCGGCTCTCCGAGCTGGCCGCCCGGGAGGACGAGCGGGGGGTGAGCCTCTGGCAGGAGGCGTTCCGCCGGCTCCGCCGCAACCCGGCCGCCATCGTCGGCACCGTGATCCTGGCGATCTTCGTGCTCGTCGCGGTCGTCGGCCCGTTCCTCGTGCCGTACAGCCCGACCGACACGATCGGTATCAGGGACGGGCTGATCAAGCCCGGCGTCATCCCCGGCATCGACGGTGACCACTGGCTCGGCTACGACCACCAGGGTCGGGACGAGTTCAGCCGGCTGATCGTCGGTGCCCGGCAGACCCTCCTGGTCGGCGTGGTCTCCACGCTGATCGGTCTGGCCGTCGGCGCGCTGATCGGCGGCGTCGCGGGTGCCGCCGCCGGCCTCGGCGGCCGGTGGGGGCGGTGGATCGACAGCATCCTGATGCGCTTCATCGACATGATGCTGGCGTTGCCCAGCCTGCTGCTCGCGGTGAGCATCGCCGCCCTGCTCGGGGCGAGCCTGACCACCGTCATGATCGCTGTCGGCGTGGTCTCGGTGCCGGTCTTCGCCCGGCTGCTGCGCGGCTCGATGATCTCCCAGGCGAACAGCGACTACGTGCTGGCCGCCACCTCGCTGGGCGTGAAGAAGCCGAAGATCGCACTGAGCCACGTGGTGCCGAACTCGCTCGCCCCGGTCATCGTGCAGGCCACCCTCACCCTGGCCACCGCGATCATCGAGGCCGCCGCGCTCTCCTTCCTGGGGCTCGGCAACCCCGACACCTCCGTGCCGGAATGGGGTGTGATGCTCGCCGACGCGCAGCAGTACATCGACATCCGGCCGGGCCTCGCGGTGTACCCGGCGGTCGCCATCATCATCACCGCGCTCGGCTTCACCCTGCTCGGTGAGGCGATGCGCGAGGCCCTCGACCCGAAGCTGCGGAAGTAGGTCGACCTAATGGCACTGCTCGAAGTGGATGACCTCTCCGTCACGTTCTCCCGGCGCGGTCAGCGCACCGTGCACGCCGTCGACGGGGTCTCGTTCTCCGTCGACGCCGGCGAGGTGGTCGGTCTGGTCGGTGAGTCCGGCTGCGGCAAGAGCGTCACCTCGCTGGCCATCATGGGGCTGCTGCCCAAGCAGCCCGGCCTGCGGGTCGGCGGCAAGGCGGTCTTCGACGGCACCGACCTGCTCCAACTGGACGACCGGTCGCGGCGGGACATCCGTGGCCGCGACGTGGCCATGATTTTCCAGGACCCGCTCTCCTCGCTGAACCCGGTGATCCCGATCGGGTTGCAGGTGACCGAGGTGCTCACCCGGCACCGGGGGATGAAGGGCGCGGCGGCGGAGAAGGAGGCGGCGTCGCTGCTCGACCGGGTCGGCATCCCCGACCCGAAGCGGCGCCTGAAGGAATATCCGCACCAGCTCTCCGGCGGCATGCGGCAGCGCGCCCTGATCGCGATGGCGGTGGCCTGTCAGCCCCGGCTGCTGATCGCCGACGAGCCGACCACCGCGCTGGACGTCACCATCCAGGCGCAGATCCTGGAACTGCTCAAGGACCTGGTCCGGGACTCCGGCACCGCGCTGGTCATGATCACGCACGATCTCGGCGTGGTCGCCGGCATGTGCGACACCGTCAACGTCCTCTACGCCGGTCGGGTGGTGGAGACGGCCCGCCGCCGTCCGCTGTTCCGCGAGCCCCGGCACCCGTACACCGTGGGGTTGCTCGGGTCCGTGCCGCGCCTGGACGCCGGGCGTGGCGAACGGCTCAACCCGATCCCCGGTTCGGTGCGGGACGTGCTGCCCTGGCCGGACGGCTGCGCCTTCGCCCCGCGCTGCACCCGCCGGGTCGACGAGTGCGTGGGGGAGCCGCCGGAGCTGGTGCTCGCCCACGACGGCCGCAGCTACCGCTGCGTCAACCCGGCGCCGGTTCCCGGACTGACGCCGGCCGAGGACGTCCGGGCCGTGGTGCCGACGGACGCGCAGCCAGGTTCGGTGCCGGCCCAGGCCGTTCCGGACGACCCGCCCACGGTGCCCGGCCTGGGCCCCGCGCCGCGCGAGGAGGAGAAGCCGTGACCGAGAGCGACATCCTCGTCGAGGTCCGCGACCTGAAGGTGCACTTCCCGATCAAGCGCGGGGTGATCTTCGACCGGACGGTCGGCCAGGTGAAGGCGGTCGACGGGGTCGACCTCAGCATTCCCCGGGGCAAGACGTACGGCCTGGTCGGCGAGTCCGGGTGCGGCAAGTCGACGCTCGGCCGGGCGCTGCTCCAGCTCACCCCACCGACCGCTGGCGAGGTCAGCTTCGACGGGGTCGAGCTGACCACGCTGCCGGCTGGGAAGCTGCGCGCCATGCGTCGCCGGATGCAGATGATCTTCCAGGACCCGATGTCGAGCCTCGACCCCCGGCAGAACGTCGAATCGATCCTCACCGAGGGGTTGCAGGCCCACGGGATCGGCGCCGACCGCGACGACCGGCGGCGGATCATCGGCGAGACGCTGGACGCCGTCGGGCTGCCCCGCTGGGCGCTCTCCCGCTACCCGCACGAGTTCTCCGGCGGGCAGCGACAGCGCATCGGCATCGCCCGGGCGCTGGTGCTCGGCCCGGACCTGATCGTCGCCGACGAGCCGGTCTCCGCGCTCGACGTGTCGATCCAGGCCCAGGTGGTGAACCTGCTCGACGAGCTCCAGGAGAGCCTCGGCCTGACCTACCTGGTCATCGCGCACGACCTCGCCGTGGTGCGGCACATCTCCGACGTGATCGGCGTGATGTACCTGGGCGCCCTGGTCGAGGAGGCGCCGAGCGACCGGCTCTACACCGAGCCGCTGCACCCGTACACCCGGGCGCTGATGTCGGCGGTGCCGGTGCCGGACCCCGACGTGGAGGACCGGCGGGAGCGCATCCTGCTCGCCGGCGACCTGCCCTCCCCGGCGAACCCGCCGTCCGGTTGCCGGTTCCACACCCGCTGCCCGTGGGCCCAGCCGACCCGCTGTGCGGACGAGCGCCCGGCGCTGCGGGAGATCCGGGGCAGCCGGGTCGCCTGCCACTGGGCCGAGCAGATCGCCAGCGGGGAGCTGAAGCCGCACGCCGTCAGCGCCGAGGTGGTCCGCCCCGAGGGTGAGGGTGAGGCCCCGAGCGTGGTCTCCGCGCCCAGCGAGCCCGGCTCGTACGTCTGAGACGTCGGCGGGCGGGACACCCGGGTCGGGTGTCCCGCCCGCCGTGGTTCAGCCCTCCGGGCGGTGGAGCAGGGCGACCGCGATCGCGTGCACCGCGTCCAGCCCGGCCGGGTCGGCCAGCGGCGCCTTGCCACCCGTCACCACGTACCACTCGTCGGCGTCCTTGTACTGCACGGCGAGGGTGACCTGGCCGTCCGCGTACCCCGTCCGCAGGGTCAGCTCGCCGGTGACCACGCCGACCTCGTCGGTCATCACCCCGCCCGGGCCGGCGACCAGGTCCGCGGTCAGCTCCCGGGGGGCGCCGGTGCCGCCGGCGTCGGCGCTCATCCCCGCGCCCGGCACCTCGGCGGAGGCGGCCGGGCTGCCGTCGGCGGTCATCCCGGCGGTGGTGGCCCCCGGGGCGGGTGTCGCCCCGGCCCCGGTCACGGCTTGTTCGCCCATGTGCAACCCTCCAACATGTCGCTGAGGGCGGCCTTCTCGGCGCTGGTCACCGTCAGCCGCCAGTGGTGCTTGACCGTCACCCAGTCCTCGGCGTACTTGCACCAGTACGACCGGTTCGCCGGTTTCCACTGCGACGGATCCTGGTCACCCTTTGCCCGGTTGGAGCTCGCGGAAACCGCGATGAGCTGCGGTCGGGACAGGTCGTTGGCGAAGTCGCCGCGCCGCGCGTCGTCCCACTCGGCCGCACCTGAACGCCACGCGTTCGCCAGCGGGACCATGTGGTCGACGTCCACGTCGGAGGGATCGGTGAAGGACCGCCCGTCGTAGACGCTCTCCCAGCGCCCCGCCACCACGTTGCAGCCGGAGAGCCGGATGTCGTCGCCGTCCCGCTTCAGCACGCTGTCCCGCACGTCGCAGTTCGTGCCGGTGTCCCGCCAGTGCGGGAAACGCTCCCGGCTGTAACCCTTCATCGACGCGGCCTTCGCCACGGTCAGCTCGGCCAGTTGCTCACCGACGTTCCCGGCGCTGCTCGGCGGCGCCTGCGGCTCGTCTTCCGCGACGTCGCAGCCGCCCACGCCGAGCGCGAGCACCGCGGCGAGCGCGCCCGCCACCGTCCCGCGGGCTCCTGATCTGGTACGCACAGTCGACACCTCTCCAGCTTGCGGGCTCCCGGCGATCCCGCACAGTACCCAAGCGGGGTTTCGTCGTTTCGTGGCGTGTCCGGTCCCCGCCGTGGAGATTGGTACCCATGACCGCACCCGAGCACGCGCTCCGGATGGGCACCGTCCCAGCCCGGGGGACGCTGCTCGCGGCGGTCCTCGCCTCCGGCATGGTCTTCCTCGACAGCACGGTGGTGAACGTGGCGCTGCCCCGGCTCGGCGCCGACCTCGACGCCACCGTCGCCGGTCTGCAATGGACGATCAACGGCTACCTGTTGATGCTGGCCGCGTTCGTGCTGCTCGGCGGGGCGCTCGGGGACCGGTTCGGCCGCCGGCGGATCCTCCTGCTCGGGGTGGTGTGGTTCGCGGTCGCCTCCGTCGCCTGCGGCCTGGCGCAGGACACCGGCCAGCTCGTCGCCGCCCGGTTCCTCCAGGGCGCCGGCGGCGCGCTGCTCACCCCCGGATCGCTCTCGGTGCTCCAGGCCAGCTTCCGCCCCGACGACCGGGCCCGGGCCATCGGCGCCTGGTCCGGGCTCGCCGGGGTCTCCACCGCGCTCGGCCCGTTCCTCGGCGGCTGGCTGGTCGACGTCTTCTCCTGGCGGTGGATCTTCCTCGTCAACCTGCCGCTGGCGGCGGCCGTGGTGCTGGCCGCGCTGCGCTGGGTGCCGGAGAGCCGGGACGCCGACGCCTCCCGCGCCGGGCCGGGCCGCCGCTTCGACGTGGCCGGCGCGCTGCTCGGCGCGCTCGCCCTGGGCGGGCTCACGTACGCTCTCATCGACGCTCCGGCGCGCGGCGTGCGCTCGCTGCCGGTGCTCGCCTCGGCGCTGGTCGGGGTGCTGGCCGCGGTGGCCTTCGTGCTGCTGGAGCGGCGGCGGGGCGACGCCGCCATGCTCCCCGCCGGCCTCTTCACCAGCCGGCTCTTCACGGTGCTGAACCTCTTCACCGTGGCGGTCTACGCGGCGCTCGGCGGGTTCACCTTCTTCTTCGCCGTCTACCTGCAGAACGTGGTCGGCTGGTCGGCGCTGCGGACCGGGCTGGCCACCGTGCCGATGACGCTGTTGCTGCTGGTGGGCTCGGCCCGGGCCGGCGCCCTGTCGGCGAAGATCGGTCCCCGGCTGCCGCTGACCGTCGGGCCGGTGATCGCCGCCGTCGGTCTGCTGCTGCTGCACCGGATCGGACCGGGCGCGTCGTACTGGATGGACGTGCTGCCCGGGGTGCTTCTCTTCGGCCTCGGACTGACCCTGGTGGTGGCGCCGCTGACCGCCTCGGTGCTGGCCGCCGTCGCCGACCGGTTCGCCGGGGTGGCCAGCGGCTTCAACAACGCCGCCTCCCGGGTCGGCGGCCTGCTCGCGGTGGCCGCGCTGCCGCTGCTGGTCGGCCTCTCCGGCGCCGGGTACGAGCAGGCGACCGAGCTGACCGACGCGTACCGGGGGGCGATGCTCTGGTGCGCCGTTGGGCTGCTGGCCGGCGCGGTGACGGCCGCCGTGCTGATCCACCGGCCCGACGGCGGGGCGCCCCCGTCGCCGCAGCGCTGAGCGGAGGGACCCCCTGCTCCGCGCGAGGCGTCGACAGGGGGCCCCTTCCGGCCGGGTCAGTCGCGGGCGCGGTTCACGGCGCTGGTGACCGCCTTGATGGAGGCGGTGACGATGTTCGCGTCCGTGCCGACGCCCCAGACGGTACGACCGTCCACGTCGCACTCCACGTACGCGGCGGCCTGCGCGTCACCGCCGGAGGAGAGCGCGTGCTCGTGGTAGTCGAGCACCCGTACCGCCACCCCCACCGACTGGAGCGCGTTGACGTACGCGTCGATCGGGCCGTTGCCGACCGCGGTGATCGGGCGCTGCTCCCCGCCGCGGCCGACCCGGGCCTCGATCTCGACCTTGCCGTCGACGGTGCCGATCGTGTAGCCGGCCAGGGTGAGGTCCGCGTCCACCTGGTGGTCGAGCAGGTAGTTCCGGGCGAAGATGTCCCACATGGTGCCCGGGTCGACCTCGCCGCCGGCGTGGTCGGTGACCTGCTGGACCACCCCGGAGAACTCGATCTGGAGGCGACGCGGCAGGTCGAGCTGGTGCTCGGTCTTCATGATGTACGCGACGCCGCCCTTGCCGGACTGCGAGTTGACCCGGATGACCGCCTCGTAGGTGCGCCCCAGGTCCTTCGGGTCGATCGGCAGGTACGGCACCGCCCAGGTGTGCTCGTCGACCGGCACCCCGGCCGCAGCCGCGTCGGCGGCCAGCGCGTCGAAGCCCTTCTTGATGGCGTCCTGGTGGGAGCCGGAGAAGGCGGTGTAGACGAGATCGCCCGCGTACGGGTGCCGCTCGTGCACCGGTAGCTGGTTGCAGTACTCGACGGCGCGCTTGACCTCGTCGATGTTCGAGAAGTCGATCATCGGGTCGATGCCCTGGGAGAAGAGGTTCAGCCCCAGCGTCACCAGGTCGACGTTGCCGGTGCGCTCGCCGTTGCCGAAGAGGCAGCCCTCGATCCGGTCGGCGCCGGCCAGCAGGCCCAGCTCGGCGGCGGCCACCCCGGTGCCCCGGTCGTTGTGCGGGTGCAGGCTCAGCACCAGGCTGTCGCGCCGGGGCAGGTGCCGGTGCATCCACTCGATCGAGTCGGCGTACACGTTGGGCATGGCCATCTCGACGGTGGCCGGCAGGTTGACGATCAGCTTGCGGTCCGGGGTCGGGTCGACCACCTCGATGACCTTGGCGCAGACCTCCAGCGCGTACTCCAGCTCGGTGCCCGTGTACGACTCCGGCGAGTACTCGTAGTGGATGTCGGTGTCCGGGGTGTGGATCTCGGCGTACTTCCGGCAGAGCCGGGCGCCCTGGGTGGCGATGTCGGTGATCCCGTCGCGGTCCAGCCCGAAGACCACCCGCCGCTGGAGCGTCGAGGTGGAGTTGTAGAAGTGCACGATCGCCCGGCGGGCACCGCGCAGCGACTCGAAGGTCCGGTCGATCAGGTGCTCCCGGCACTGGGTGAGCACCTGGATGGTGACGTCCTCCGGGATCAGGTCCTGCTCGATCAGCTGCCGGACGAAGTCGAAGTCGGTCTGGCTGGCCGAGGGGAAGCCGACCTCGATCTCCTTGTAGCCCATCTGCACCAGCAGCTGGAACATCCGGCGCTTGCGCTCCGGCGACATCGGGTCGATCAGGGCCTGGTTGCCGTCGCGAAGGTCGACCGCGCACCAGCGGGGCGCGGCCTCGACGTGCCGGGTGGGCCAGCTGCGGTCCGGCAGGTCGATCCGGAACTGCTGCTGGTACGGCTGGTAGCGGCGGAACGGCATCCGGCTGGGACGCTGCCGGGCGATCGGATCGGTCTCGGCGTCGGTGACGGGTTGAGCCATGGCGGAGTGCTCCCGTGAGGTCATGTCGGGCGTCAGCAATCGGAAGGTGTCGGCGAGGTGCGCGGGCGACGGTGCCCGCGCGGTGCCGAGGGGAGGTTCGGATGTGCTGGACGGCGCGGTTCGACTCCGCGACGAGGTGCCGGCCGGTCAGGCCTCGTCGCGGCGACCAAGGAGAAGGTACGCCTGCCACATGACAAGGTCACCCTACGTGGTGAGACGGGGGGTGGGAAGGCAGGTCCGGACTATGGGATCGGAGTCGCAGCTTCCGGTGCCGGCCCCGGTCCCGGTTCGCGCGGGATCGGCCCGTCCCGGCGACGCAGCGACATGATCCGTTGCTGATCCCGTCCGTACAGGGACTCGTACCGGACCTCAATCTGGAGCCGGTGCCGGATGAGGTGCCAGAACCAGGCGTCGGCCTCCGGCCGGTACTCCGGCAGGTGGAAGAGGAAATCGTGGAAGCCAGCGGGTAGCACCTTGCGGTCCCGCAGCGTCAGGACCCTCGGACGGATCGGCAGTGATGCGCTGATCCGGTCGACCGCGAACTCCTCCCAGGTGCCGAGGTGTTCGCCGTCGAGTGTGACGGTGGTGCCGGTGACGACCGCGGGGCCGAGCCCGTGGTTGGACAGACGCATGCCGGTCTTCTCGTGAGGCTGCCACACGAATTCGAACTGGAGGACTGGTCGCACGGATTGGCGGTTGTGGCGTCGGGAGGCCCGAGCCTCGGTGATCGAGACGGCGAGCGAGGCCACCGCGATGCCGGTGGCGCAGACGGCGGTGATCGTGTTGGCGTCCATGGCACTCCGATGTCACCCAGGTGCTCGACCGACGTCGCCCACCGTAGTGCCGCTCCGCAACGTCGGCGACGCTCGTCGGGCGGGCCGCCCACCGTGCCGGACCCCGTTGGGCGGGCGGCGGGCCGGCGCCGGTGGTCAGTGCAGCAGCAGCGCGGCGACCGGGCGTCGGCGGCGCAGCGCGGTCTCCCGGCGGCGCAGCTCCTCGGGCAGGTCGAACGGGTCGCCGAGCCGCCCGACGGCGGCCACCACCAGTGGGCGTACTCCCGGGGGGAGCTCCAGGTCGGCGGCGAGGGCGGCCCGGTCGAAGCCGGCCAGCTGGTGCACGTGCAGGCCGAGTGCGGTGGCCTGCACGGTCAGGTGGGCGACCGCCTGCCCCAGGTCGTATGCGGCCCGTTCCTGGTTGCCGCCGGTGTGCGCCCCCACCACCAGCGCGGCGGCGTGCCGCGCCCAGCCCTGGTCGTACGCCGGCAGGCTGACCAGGATCCGCTTCCACGTCTCGTCGTCGCGGTGGCCGAGCGCGAACCGCCACGGCTGGGAGTTGCCGACGGACGGGGCCCAGCGGGCGGCCTCCAGCAGCGAGGCCGCCTCGTCGCCGGTCAGTTCGGCGTCCGGGTCGAACGCCCGGGGGCTCCAGCGGAAGGCGAGCAGCGGGGTGAGGTCGGCCATGGGAAGAGAATCCCGTATGGGCGTTTCGCACCTTGGGAGGGGTGGGGCGAATGTGGGCAAGACCACCCGTAACGCCACGCCGAGTCAGGGCGTTCCCGCGCCCGGGCCCCCGGACGGCTCGGCCGTGTCGGTGCCCGACGGGTCGACCGCGTCCCGACCCAGCGGCGCGGCCTGCACCACCGGGCCGGCCAGCGGGACGGTCGCCGGCCCCGGGCCGGGCACCCCGGCCAGCGTGAGCGTGCCGAGCGCGGTCCGCACGAAGGTCGGCGTGCCGTCCCGCTCGTAGCAGTAGATCCCCACGTCCAGCGGGGGGCTCAGCGAGGCGGAGGTGGTCTCCACCGCGTAGCAGCTGCCCGTCGCGCCGGTCGGCGGCACGGCGACCGAGACCGACAGGGCCGCCCGCCGGTCGGTGAGCACCTCCAGCCAGTCCGTGAACGGATGGTGCACCCGCGGGTCCAACCGGCTCGGCAGGGAGTCGTCGCGGTCGCCGAGGCGTACGCAGGTCGCCGGCTCCGGCCGGGCGGCCGAGGGCAGGCCGCACTGGAAGAGACCGTCCCGGGTGGCGGCGAGCGAGACGTCGACGCCGCCACCGAGCGCGCCACCGGGCACGTCGACCCGCCAGCTGCCGTCGTCCGCGGTGGTCACCGTGATGTCCCGGGTGGTGCCGTCGGAGCCGGCGAGCGTGTAGCGGGCGGTCAGGTGACGGTCCCGCGCGGCCGCCGCCAGGGCGGCCAGCTCGTCCCGGGCGGCGTCCGATCCCGACGGCGCCGCGGCGGAGGCCGGGGTGGGGGCCGGGGTCTCCGGTTCCTCGTCGCCGCAGGCGGCGAGGAGCGCGGGGAGGAGCAGGAACAGGGCGCCGGTCGACCGTCGCGACGCGCGGAGATGGGCATGCACCGGGTCATTCTGCGTCCCGCGAGGCAGCCGACGGGCCGGCGCCACCCGCCGCCCACCCGCGTGTCGCGGACTCCGCTGTCGACGCCCCCGATGGCGGCGAATCCCGCGCCGACGCCGCTCGACCGACGCGGCGGACCCAGGTCGGACCGGGGTTTCGCGCCGGATGGTGGGATCACCCGACCTGCCCTCGCGTACCGCCCGATACCCTGGACAGGTCTGACACGCGCCGCCGGACACCGGATCCGGCGGCGTCGGCACGCTCAGGGTCGTCGCTGGGAGGGAGTGCGCCGTCGTGGCACTCGTGGTGCAGAAGTACGGCGGGTCCTCCGTCGCGAACGCCGAGCGGATCAAGCGGGTGGCCGAGCGCATCGTGGCCGCCCGCAAGGCCGGCGACGACGTGGTGGTGGTGGTCTCCGCGATGGGCGACACCACCGACGAGCTGCTCGACCTGGCCAACCAGGTCAGCCCGTTGCCGCCGGGTCGTGAGCTGGACATGCTGCTCACCGCCGGGGAGCGGATCTCCATGGCGCTGCTCGCCATGGCCATCCACAACCTGGGGTACGAGGCGCGCTCGTTCACCGGCTCGCAGGCCGGCGTGATCACCACCTCGGTGCACGGCCGGGCGCGGATCATCGACGTCACGCCGGGCCGGCTCAAGGGCGCGCTGGACGAGGGCGCGGTGGTGATCGTGGCCGGCTTCCAGGGCGTCTCGCAGGACACCAAGGACGTCACCACGCTCGGCCGGGGCGGCTCGGACACCACCGCGGTGGCGCTCGCCGCCGCGCTGCACGCCGACGTCTGCGAGATCTACACCGACGTGGACGGCATCTTCAGCGCCGACCCGCGGATCGTGCCGAACGCCCGGCACATCAAGCACATCACCTACGAGGAGATGCTGGAGCTGGCCGCCTGCGGCGCCAAGGTGCTGCACCTGCGCAGTGTCGAGTACGCCCGGCGCGCGGGGTTGCCGATCCACGTCCGTTCGTCATACTCGACCAACACCGGCACCATGGTCACCGGATCGATGGAGGACCTTCCTGTGGAACAGGCACTGATCACCGGGGTCGCCCACGACCGCAGCGAAGCCAAGATCACCATCGTCGGGGTACCGGACGAGCCGGGCGCCGCGGCCCGGATCTTCGACACCGTGGCCGGCGCCGAGATCAACATCGACATGATCGTGCAGAACGTCTCCACCGAGGGCACCGGCCGCACGGACATCTCGTTCACGCTGCCCAAGACCGACGGCCCCACGGCGATGGCCGCGCTCAGCAAGATCCAGGAGGGGGTCAAGTTCCGGGGCCTGCTCTACGACGACCACGTCGGCAAGGTCTCGCTGATCGGCGCCGGCATGCGGTCGCACCCCGGCGTCGCGGCCGGCTTCTTCGCCGCCCTCGGCGCGGCCGGGGTCAACATCGAGATGATCTCCACCTCGGAGATCCGGGTCTCGGTGGTCTGCCGGGACACCGACCTCGACAAGGCGGTCCGCGCCATCCACGACGCGTTCGAGCTGGGCGGCGACTCCGAAGCCGTGGTCTACGCGGGGACCGGGCGGTAGCGCCGATGACGGCGCTGCCCACCCTCGCCGTGGTCGGGGCGACCGGTGCCGTGGGCACCGTGATGTGCCAGCTGCTCTCCTCCCGACGCAACGTCTGGGGGGAGATCCGACTGCTCGCCTCCGAGCGCTCGGCCGGGCGGAAGGTGCACTGCCGGGGCGAGGAGCTGACCGTTCAGCCGCTCACCCCGGAGGCGTTCGACGGCGTCGCCGTCGCCATGTTCGACGTGCCGGACGAGGTCTCCGCGCAGTGGGCGCCGATCGCGGTCGCCCGCGGCGCGGTCGCGGTCGACAACTCCGGCGCCTTCCGGATGGACCGGGACGTCCCGCTGGTGGTGCCGGAGATCAACCCGGACCAGGTGCGCAACCGGCCCAAGGGCATCATCGCCAACGCCAACTGCACCACCCTCGCCATGATCGTGGCGATCGCCCCGCTGCACCGCGAGTACGGGCTGCGCGAGCTGGTCCTCGCCTCCTACCAGGCGGTCTCCGGCGCCGGCAAGGCCGGCGTGGACACCCTGCACACCCAGCTCACGAAGATCGCCGGTGACCGGGTGCTCGGCTCCCGCCCCGGCGACGTACGGCAGGCCGTCGGCGACGAGCTGGGCCCCTTCCCCGCGCCGCTGGCGCTCAACGTCGTGCCGTGGGCCGGGTCGTTCGCCGACGGGGGCTGGTCCTCCGAGGAGATGAAGGTCCGCAACGAGTCCCGCAAGATCCTCGGGCTGCCCGACCTGAAGGTCTCCGCCACCTGCGTACGGGTGCCGGTGGTGACCGGCCACTCGGTGGCGGTGCACGCGGTCTTCGCCACCGAGGTGGACGCCGAGGGCGCCCGCGAGGCGCTGCGCAACGCCCCCGGGGTGATCCTGGTCGACGACGCGGCCGCCGGGGAGTTCCCGATGCCCATCGACGCGGTGGGCACCGACCCCTCCTGGGTCGGCCGCATCCGCCGCGCCCTCGACGACCCCCGGGCCCTCGACCTCTTCGTCACCGGCGACAACCTCCGCAAGGGCGCCGCCCTCAACACCGCCCAGATCGCCGAACTCCTCGCCAAGGAACTGACCCCCCGCCCCTGACCCCCTCACCCCGCGCGTCGGGGTCAGGCGGCGGAGAGGTGGACGCCGTCGCGGCCGTGGCGTTTGACCCGGTAGAGGGCCTGGTCGGCGCGGCGGAGGGTCACCTCGGGGGACTCGCCGGGGTGCGGGAGGGCCACGCCGACGCTGATGGTCCGGCCGGTACGCCGCGCCGCCTCGGTCAGCCGCTCCGCGACGCCCACCGCCTCCTCCGGGCGGGTCACCTCGATCACCGCCACGAACTCGTCGCCGCCGACCCGGTACAGCTCGTCGCCGTGCCGCAGCGCCCCCTCCAGGGCGCGGGCCAGCCCGACCAGCAGCCGGTCGCCGGCCTGGTGGCCGTACGTGTCGTTGACGGTCTTGAAGCCGTCCACGTCGATCGCGAGCAGGGCGGTACGCCCCGGCGTGGCGGCCCGGATCCGCTGCCCGAACGGCCCGGTGTGCCGCAGCCCGGTGAGCGGGTCGGAGCTGGCCTGCTCGCGCAGCTGGGTCAGGGTGCGCAGCCGGTCCAGCGCGCCCCACGCCTGCCCGGCCAGCAGCTCCATCAGGTTGACCGTGGTCGGGTCGGGTCGCAGCAGCCGCTCGTCGGCCACCAGCAGCACCCCGCCGTCGTCCGGCCGGCCGACCGGCACCGACACCAGGGTGCGCACCCCCGCCCGGGCCAGCGGTAGGTAGTCGTCCGTCGGCGGGTGCCCCGCCTCGCCCAGCGTGTACGCCGACCCGTGGCGGTGGGCGCCGGCGATCATGCGGCCGAGGGGGCCCGCGCCGGCCTCGGTCAGCTCGGCCCGGATCCGGGCCTCCAGCTCGCCGGTGGCGCCGGTCGGCTCGCTCACCCGCGGGCCCCGCCGGCCGGCCAGCACCAGCACGGCCGCGGAGAGGGTGGAGACGTCCCGGGCCGCGGTGATGGCGGCGGTCATCAGGTCCCACTCGGTGGGGGCGGAGGTCATCGCGGTGGCGTGCCGGAGCAGCTTCTCGCTGCGGCTCTCGGCCGGCGGGCCGCCGAGCGCCATGATCCGGGCGCCGAGCCGGGCGGCGAGCCGCTCGGCGGTGGCCCGCCAGGGCGCCAGCTCGACCGGTCCGCTCCACTGGAGGTCGAGCACCCCGACCGGCCGGCCCGCCGGGTCGAGCACCGGTACGCAGATCTCGGCGGTCACGTCGGGGCGTACCGGGAGGTGGTCGGGGTCGGCGGCGACGTCGGGGACGGTGGCGGCCTCGCCGGAGGCGTAGACCCGGCCGACGATGCCGGACTTCGGCGGCACGGTGGAGAAGACCTGCCAGGACCCGGTGGCCGCGACGCAGCGCAGCCGGTCGTGCACCTGGAGCAGGACGGAGATCGTCGCCGGGGTGTACCGGGCGAGGGCGGTCACGGTCCACTGGCACGCCTCGATCGCGCTCGACGCCATCGGCAGGCGGACCGTGACGTCCCGGACGACTCGCTCGTGATCCACGTTCTTCCAGGTGGGGAGGGCCCGGACGGGTGCCGGGGCTGCGAGCAAGCGTACTCAGCCGGCGGCGGTCCGCCCACGGTCAAGATCAGCGACTGTTCGTACACATGTGCCATCCACAGGCTGTGGACAGGGGCTGTGGGGCTGCGGGACGGGCCACGCCGGGGAGCCTGCCGGGGTTAGCGTGAGGGTCCCGGTCGCAGTGGAGGAGCCATGCTCATCGCCCAACTGACTGACCCGCACGTCACCACCGGCGCGCTCGCCGCCGTGCCGGCGGCCGGCCTGCACCGCGCACTGGGCCGGGTGCTGGCGCTGCGCCCCCGCCCGGACTGCGTGGTGATCACCGGCGACCTGGTCGACCAGGGCCGCCCCGACGAGTACGCGGCGCTGCGCGAGGTGCTCGGGCGGTACCCGCTGCCGGTCCACCTGGCCGCCGGCAACCACGACGACCGGGAGTCGCTGCTGGACGCCTTCGGCGGCACGCCGTGCCTCGGTGGCGGCTTCTCCGCGTACTACCACGTCGACCACCCGGAGGTGACGGTCGTGATGCTGGACTCGTCGACCCCCGGCGAGGACGGCGGCCGCCTCGGCGAGGACCAGCTCGGGTGGCTCGACGGGGTGCTCGGCGGCCGTACCGAGGTGCCCGCCCTGGTCTGCCTGCACCACCCGCCGGTCGCCGTCGGCGTCCCGGCCGCCGACGCCATCCGGCTCGCCGACGGCGACGCGCTCGCCGAGGTCATCCGCCGACACCCCCACGTGGTACGCGTCGCCGCGGGCCACCTGCACCGCCCGGTGACCACCGCGTACGCCGGCACGGTGCTCACCGTCGCGCCGAGCACCTGGCGGCAGGCGTCGCTGACGATGAGCGCCGACGACCAGATCGGCTGGGTGGACGAGCCGACCGCCTTCCTGCTGCACGCGGTCGACGGCGACGGCTGCGTCACGCACACCGTCCAGGTCAGCCACGCCGCCGGGCAGACCTGCGGCTACTGAGCCGCACCGGTGGACCTGCTCCCGCTTCGCGGTCGCCACGCCGAGCCACCGATCGTCGGTCGTCCGCGGACCGGTGCGGACCAGCCGACACGCCGGCCGGTCGGGCGGCGGTCGTCGCCGGAAGGGGCATCGCCGGCCCGACGACCGCCCGTTCCATGATCACCGTCCGGTTGGGACAGTCCACCCGCGCGGGTTTGTTTGCCGACGCAGAGGTTTCACAGTCCACGATTGCCGCCCGACATCGATAGCCTCGGCCCACTCCGTGGCCGACCCCCGGGTCGGCCCACCGCATGTGGGGGAACGCATGAAGCAGAAGCTCTTCGGTTACGCGGCGACGCTCGCCGCCGTCCTCGGCGGCACGGTCGCCGTTGCCACGCCGGCGCAGGCGGCCACCCCGGCCATCCAGATCACCAAGGTCTACTACAACTCGCCGGGCACCGACAACCGCTCCAACAGCAGCCTCAACGCCGAGTACGTCAAGCTCACCAACCGGCGTAGCACCACCATCAACCTCAAGTCCTGGACGCTGCGCGACAAGTCGAGCCACGTCTACAAGTTCGCCACCGACTTCCGCCTGGCCTCCGGCGCCAGCGTCTACATCCACACCGGCAAGGGCACCAACACCTCCACCCACCGGTACTGGGGCTCCGGCGCGTACATCTGGAACAACACGGGTGACACCGCCTACCTGCGCAACTCCGCCGGTACGGCGATCGACTCCTGCTCCTGGGGCAGCAGCGGCAGCTACACCTACTGCTGAACCCTGCGGGCCGGCACGGGCCCGCGTGACCCCCCCCGCCGAGACGGCCGGCACCCGCGTGAGCGGGAGCCGGCACTCGACCGACCGCCCCGGGCAGCGGGCGGCTCCTCCGCACCGGGAGCCGCCGGCCCGCCCGGGGCGGTCGTCCGCGTCACGGGGCCGCCGAGCCGTCGCCTGGGTGCGAGATCCGGCGACGGCGGTCAGCTCCGCAGGAAGCGGCGCAGCTCGACGGCGAGCAGCTCGGCGGGCACCTCGTGGAAACCACCCGCCAGGCTCACCCGCCGGGCACCCGGGACCGCCCCGGCGGTGGCCCCCGCCGCGTCGCGCAGCCAGTCCGGGCTGCCGGTGCTCTCCACTACGACGGTCGGCACGCTGATGCCGGCGAGCAGCTCCGCGGGGAGCGTCCCGTCGCCGGTGACGGTGGCGTCGTGGACCAGGGACGGGGCCATCAGCTCCAGCCACGGCCACATCGGTTGGTCGCGCATGCCGCGTACCTGGTCGGCGGGGATGCCCACCGCGTCGAGCAGGAAGCACTCGACGGCGTCGCCCCGCCGGCCCGCCGCCACCAGCTCGGCCAGCCGGGGTGCGAGCGCCGTGCCCGACCCGGCGCGCGGCCCGACCTGGAACGGCGGTTCGAAGAGGGCCAGCCCGGCGACCGGCAGCCCGGCGGCGGTCGCCAGGGCGGCCAGGATCGCCCCGGAGGAGACCCCGTACAGGTACGCCGTGCCGCCGGCCGCCTCGATCAGGGCCGCCAGGTCCTCGATCTCCCGCCGCACCGCGTACGGCGCGGTGTCGCCACTGTCGCCCCGGCCGCGCCGGTCGTATCCGAACACCGTGAAGTCACCCGCCAGCGCGGCGGCCACCGCCCGGGTGGTCGACCGGTCGTTGAACGCGCCGCCCACCAGCACCATCGCCGGCCCCTCGCCGCTGCGCTCGTACGCGATGGTCGTGCCGTCGGCGGAGCGCACCGTGCCCACCGCCGGGGTCGTGTCGGTCATTCGCGGATCCTCTCCTCGTCGTGTCGTCCTCCATCCTGGTCGGTGCCGCCGACAGGAATCCGACGCACGCCGGACCGCTCCCACCTACCCGTCATGTCGGAATGGTCCGAACGTCCGTCCCGGGTCACCTCACGTATCCGCAGGTCTGTCGACTTCCCCAGTCGACCGGGTCGGCCGGAGGTGAGAGGCTGACAGCCGACGGGAGCGGCGACCCCCGACCGCCGCCATCCGCGAACGACCCCTGTCACGGCACGGATCAGGGTCGCTCGGGCGAACCATCGCCCGGGGGGAGCGTCCAACGCCGAACCTCACAAGGAGTTCCATGTCCGTCCCCGGGATGCGTCGGGCCGCCATCGGCCTGACCGCACTCGCCGCGGCCGCGCTGAGCACGGTCGCCGTCCACCCGAGCCAGGCCGACGCCGGCCCCAAGCCGGTCGACGTCAAGCTGCTCGCCCTCAACGACTTCCACGGCAACCTGGAGCCGCCGACCGGCTCCAGCGGCACCATCGCGGGGCAGTTCGCCGGCGGTGCGGAGTACCTCGCCACCCAGCTCGCCGCGCTGCGCGGCGCGACCGAGGAGGAGCAGGAGCGGACCATCACGGTCGCCGCCGGTGACCTGATCGGCGCCTCCCCGCTGCTCTCCGCCGCGTTCCACGACGAGCCCACCATCGAGGCGCTCACCCTGGCCGGGCTGGACTTCGCCAGCGTCGGCAACCACGAGTTCGACGAGGGCGCAAACGAGCTGCTGCGCATCCAGAACGGCGGCTGCCACCCGACCGACGGCTGCGCCGACGGCACCCCGTACGCGGGCGCCGGCTTCCAGTACCTCTCCGCGAACGCCTTCAAGACCGCGACCGGCGAGCCGCTGCTGCCGCCGTACGGGGTGAAGAAGGTCGCCGGCGTCAAGGTCGGCTTCATCGGGATGACCCTGGAGGGCACCCCGCAGATCGTCAGCCAGGAGGGCGTCGCCGGCCTGACCTTCAGCGACGAGGCCGAGACCGCCAACCGGTACGCCCGCATCCTGCGCGCCCAGGGCGTGGAGACCATCGTCGTGCTGCTGCACGAGGGTGGCCAGCAGGACGCCACCGGCGGCATCAACGACTGCGCCGGCTTCACCGGCCCGATCGTCGACATCGCCAACCGGATGGACCCGGCCATCGACGTGGTGGTCAGCGGGCACACCCACCAGGCGTACAACTGCGAGATCAACGGCAAGCTGGTCACCAGCGCCAGCTCCTTCGGTCGCCTGGTCACCGACATCGACCTCCAGATCGACCGGAAGACCGGCGACGTGCTGACCGCCCGGGCCAACAACGTCGTGGTCACCCGGACCGTGACGAGGGACCCGGCGCAGACTGACCTGATCACCCGGTACAAGACGGCGCTCGGCCCGGTCGCCACCAAGGTCGTCGGCAAGACCGCCGAGCCGCTCAACCGCGTCCAGGAGACCCTCTTCGGTACGGCGAAGGGCGAGTCCCCGCTCGGCAACGTGATCGCCGACGCGCAGCTCGCCGCGACCGACGACGAGCAGGGCGCGCTCGGCGCGTTCATGAACCCCGGTGGTGTCCGCGCCGACCTCGACGCCGGCCCGGTCACCTACGAGGAGGCGTTCACGGTCCAGCCGTTCGCCAACAACCTGGTGACGCTCGACCTCACCGGGGCGCAGCTCTACTGCGTGCTGGAGCAGCAGTTCGTGGTGGGCCGGACGCTCTACCCGTCCTCGTCGGTCCGCTACACGGTCGACGTGAACGGCGTCACCGGCACCACCGCCGACCCGTGCGCGGGTAGCCGGGTCGTCCGGGGCAGTCTCACCCTCGGCGGCGTGGCGGTCACCGAGGACGCCACCTACCGGGTCACGGTGAACAACTTCCTGGCCGGCGGCGGGGACGGCTTCACCGTCCTCAAGGGTGGCACGAACCAGGTCACCGGCATGATCGACCTGGACGCGTTCGTGGCGTACCTGACCGCGTCCTCGCCGGTCTCCGCGCCGGCCCTGGACCGCATCCGCACCACCGCCGAGACCCCCGCCGCCTGACGGCAGGACTCCCGCGCGAACGGGCCCCGGAGCGACGCTCCGGGGCCCGTTCCGTACCCGCCGTTCGCGTCATGATCGTGCTCGATCCCGGATGTAGTGGCCTCCGACGTGCTCCGAGCCAACTACATCCAGGATCGAGCACGATCATGGCCGTGCGCCTGGTGCGGGCCGGCCGGGGCGCGTGCCGACCGGGCGGGTCAGGCGGGGGCGGGTCAGGCGGGGTGGGGCGGGTCAGGCGGTGGTGGGCTGCGGGGTGCGGTCGGTGGGGGCGGGGGAACGGCCGTCCTGGACGGCGGTGAGGAGTGGGCGCAGGGAGAGAGCGATGACGGAGGCGACCAGGCAACCGCCGACCACCACGGCCACCCAGATCCGGCCGTCGGCGGCGCCGATCAGCGGGCCGGCGGTCACCGGACCGATCACCCCGCTGATCCCGAAGATCATGGAGCTCATCGCGTTGTACCGGCCGCGCAGCTCGTCGGTGGCGAGCGCGTTGGTCAGCGCCGGCATCACCGGCGACAGCATCGTCTCGCCGAACCCGAAGATCGCCGCGCAGGTCACCACGCCGAGCGCCGCCGCCAACGCGTTCTCCGGGCCGATCAGCCCGGCCGCGCCGAGGACCAGCCAGGCGGCCGCGAAGACCACACCGACCAGGGCGAGCGCCCTGGTCCGGCTGCGCCCCTCGATCCGCCGGATCATCAGCAGCTGCGAGAGCACGATCGTCACCGTGTTGGCCGCCAGCGCCCAGGCGACCACCCGCGGGGTCACCTCCGCCACCCGGACGGCGTACGCGGTGAAGCCGACCTCGATCTGGGCGTACCCGCAGGTGGTGAGGACCAGGCCGAAGATCACCAGGCGGCGGAAGGGCCGGTCCCGCAGCACGGTCAGGTAGCCGCCGGAGCCGGCCCCGCCCGCCCCGCCGGCGGTGCTGAGCCGGTGCCCGACGTGCGGCAGGCTGAGCAGGATGAGCGCCGGCATCAGATAGGTGACCGCGTCGAGCAGGTAGATCAGCTCGAAGGTGACCGGCCGGCTGGTGTCCACGATGGCGCCCGAGGTCAGGCCGCCGATCCCGATACCGAGGTTGAGCAGGGCGAAGTTCAGGCCGTACACCCGTTGCCGCTCGTCGTCGGCGGTCAGCGACGCCAGGATGGTGCTCTGCCCGGACCAGATCGCGGAGCTGCCGATCGCGATGAGGGTGACCACCACGAACGCCGAGGCGGTCGAGTCGACCAGGGCGAGCGAGCCGGTCCCGACCGCCTCGACCAGCAGGCAGGGCAGGACGACCCGGCGCGCGCCGAACCGGTCGATCAGCGTGCCGCCCAGCGGCGACAGCGCCAGGGTCACCGCGCCGTACCAGCCGATGACCAGGCCGGCGCGGGGATCGGAGAGGCCCCGGACGTCGGTCAGGTAGATGAAGAGGAACGGCAGGGTGAGGCCGCGACCGATCGCCGACAGGAGGGTGCCGAGGAGGATCCGTCGGGCTTCCGGGCGGCGGGGGAGGGATCGGCGCAGCATGCGGGGATTCTGCTGGCCGGGTACGACGATCCGCGAACGTTTCACCGCCCGGCGGGCGCCCGGGTGAGCAGGCCCACGCCGGCCATCGCCTGCGTGTCGGGGTGCTCTGCCATGCTGGGCCGGTGACCGTGACCTGGCGACACCTCCCCGCGCCCGCCCGCGAGATCGCGTTGGCGGCCACCGACGCCGTCCACGCCGCCCGGGCCCGCGACGGCGAGGCGTACGAGGCGGCGGTCGACCGGCTCGGCGGCGCCGAGCGGGCCGGCCTGGTCCTCGGCGTGGTGGTCCGGCTGCTGCTGGAGGAGACCCACCCGGACGGGCTGGACGGCGACGACGTCCGGCAGGTGCTCGAACGCTGCGTCCGCGCCGCGGTCCCGTGGCGACCCGACGTCGACCCGCACGTGGTGCTGGTCCTGCTCGCCGGGGCGCTCGGCGTCTACGACCCGGGCGACGACGACTCCCCACCCGACCCGGCGGCGGTCGCCCGGCACGCCCCACTGCTCGTGGCCGACCTGCTGGCGGCGGCGGACCGGCCGCTCGACGGCTACCTGCACGCCGCGTTCGCCGAGATCGAGCGGACCGAGCGGCACGACTGACCCGAAATCTGCCGCGTCGGGTCAACCTCGTGGGCCTCCGCGTTGTCTTGGTTGGCGGACTGACCGGGAGGGCAGATGCGGGATTCACGGGGCGCGGAGTTCGACGACTTCGTCCGGACACGATCGGTGACCCTGTTACGGGTCGCCTACCTGTTGACGGGTGACCGGAACGCGGCGGAGGACCTGCTCCAGGAGGTGCTGGAGCAGGTGTACGTGCGGTGGCGCCGGGTGCGGACCACCCCGGAGGCGTACGCCCGCAAGGCGCTGGTCAACCGGGCGGCCAACCGGTGGCGCCGGCGCGCCCGTCGGCCCGAGCGGGCACTGGCCGAACACGACGGGGTACGGCAGGACCACGCCGACGACGTGGCGACCCGTGAGGGGATAGTCGCGGCGCTGCGCACCCTGCCGCCCCGGCAGCGCGCCACGGTCGTGCTCCGGTATCTGGAGGACCTCTCCGTCACCGACGTCGCGGCGGCCCTCGGCTGCTCGGAGGGCGCGGTGAAGAGCAACACCTCGCGCGGACTGGCCCGCCTGCGGGAGTCCCTGGCCGGTTCCGGTCTCGTCCTGTCCTCCTCCACCATCCCCGGGAGCCCGCGATGACCATGAGCGACAGCGACGTCCGTGCCGCCCTGCACCGCGCGACGGACCAGTTGACCACCCCGCCGGACCTCCTGCCCGCCGTACGCCGGGGTGGGCGCCGCCGGTTGGTGCGCCGCCGGGCCCTGCTGGCCGTCGCTCTGACGGCCGTGGTGGCGGTGCCGGTCGGCGGGGCGCTGCGCCTGGCCGACCGGGGCGAGCCGATCGAGGTCGCCTCGCCGCTGCTGGACGAGCCGACCCGCGGCGACCTGGCCGGTGACCAGGGCTACCTGCGACAGGTCCGGGAGGCGTGGCGACGTCACCTGAGCCGCGGGGAAGCCGTGGCGATGCGGGGCGAGCCGCACGTGGTGTGGGCGGGGAACACGCCCGCCGGTCCGGCCGCCTACGTCGCCCAGCGCACCCGGACCGAACCGGGCGTCAGCGAGCCCGGGGGCGACCGTAACTTCGCCGCGGCGGCCTTCGTCGAACCCACCGCCGACGGGCCGAAGGTGCTGACGGTGGAATCGGTCACCACCGCCGGCACGGACGGCAACTCCCAGGCGGTCCTGCTCGGCCCCGAGCGGGACGTGCTGGTCGTCGTCGACTTCGGCGATCCGGTGGTGTTCTCGCCGCGGCTGCGCTACAAGGCCGACGGCCGGATCGACCGGGACTTCCAACCGGTGCCGTTCCGCGACGGTGCGGCCGTGCTGCCGGTGCCGCCGCAGCGCGGGAAGATCACCGTCGCGCTTTCCCGGACGCCGGTGAGCGCGCTGAACATGGTCCACATCGCGAACAGCTCGGCCATCCTCTTTCCCGACAGCGAGGGCAGCGGGAGCCCCAACCCGAAGCAGCTCACCTACACGCTGCCGGGAGCCGAACGGGCGTGGGGCGGTGACCCCGCCGCGGCGGCGGAGCCCACCAACCAGGGGGAGAATCCGCTCACCCCGTACGTCGACGTGGCCGGCAACCACGGCGCCGGCGATGGTCCCCTGCTCACCGTCTACGGGACCACCCCGGACGGGCGGCGGCTGCGGATGGAGACCATCCAGTACGACGACGACCCGGCCCGGGTGGTCGCGACGCTCGCCCCCGCCGAGAGTCCTTTCACGGCGGTGGCCAGCGGATTCGCCGACTGGAACGCGCCCCTGCCGGTGCGGCTGCGGCTGCCCGACCGGCAGGGCGTCCTGGTCGCCGCCGAGGGCGCGACGTTCAGCTACCGGACCGGCGCCGGCGGATGGCGTGCCGCCGGCCGCGACGCGGCCCTGCTGCCCGCCACGGCGACCGAGGTGAGGATCATCGGGGCCCGCGGCACCACCACCGTGCCGTTGACCAACTGACCCGGCCGAGCCGGCGACGCCTCCGTCCACCGTGCGGTGGACGGAGGCGTACGGGTCAGGGGCTGGCGGCGAGGAAGACGAACGCGGCCAGCAGCACCAGGTGCACTCCGCCCTGGAGCACCGTGGCCCGGCCGGGGACGACGGTGAGCACGCCCACCACGGCGGTCAGCGCCAGCAGGGCCAGTTGGGTGCCGCCCAGCCCGAGCAGCAGCGGTCCGTCCAGCCAGATCGAGGCGATGGCGATGGCCGGGATGGTGAGGCCGATGCTGGCCATGGCGGAACCGAGCGCCAGGTTGAGGCTGATCTGCACCCGGTCGCGGCGGGCCGCGCGGGCCGCCGCGAGGGTCTCGGGAAGGAGCACCAGCAGCGCGATGACGACACCGACGAAGGCCTGCGGGAGGTTCGCGGCGGCCACCCCGGCCTCGATGGCCGGGGAGACGGTCTTGGCCAGGCCCACGACGGCGACCAGTGCGACGAGGAGCAGGGCGAGGCTGACCAGCGCCGTGCGCGTCGGCGGCGGGTCGGCGTGGCCGTCGCCGTCGGCGTCGACCACGCTGCCGTCGCTGGTCACCGGGAGGAAGTAGTCCCGGTGGCGGCCCGTCTGCACCAGGACGAAGAGGCCGTAGAGGGCGAGCGACGCCACCGCGGCGAAGGCCAGTTGGGCGGGGGAGAACTCCGGGCCGGGCCGGCTGGTGGTGAAAGTCGGCACCACCAGGCTGAGCGTCGCGAGGGTGGCCACCGTGGCCAGCGCCCCGCCGGTGCCCTCCGGGTTGAAGACCGCCACCCGACGCCGGAGCGCACCGAGCAGCAGGGACAACCCGAGGATCCCGTTGCAGGTGATCATGACGGCGGCGAAGACGGTGTCCCGGGCCAGCGCCTGGGTCTTCTCCCCACCGCTGATCATCAGGCTGACGATCAGCGCCACCTCGATCACCGTGACCGCCACCGCGAGCACCAGCGAGCCGTACGGCTCACCGACCCTGTGGGCCACCACCTCGGCGTGGTGGACGGCCGCCAGCACCGCCCCGGCCAGGAAGGCGGCCGCCACCGCCACCACCACCCCCGGCAGGTCTCGCCCCCAGGTCAGAGCGAGCAACACGACAGCGAGGACGGGGACGGCGAGCGTCCAGTCGGTCAGGCGGGTTCGGGCGAGCGCGGCCATGTCCCAACCCTGCCAGGTGCGCCGACCCGCCGCCCACGGGTAGCGGCTCGATCACGTTCAGCGAACGCGCTTCGCGTCGGGCCGACATCGCGCCGTTCCGGATTGAGCCGCCCACCCCTGGGTACGGATTCTCCTGGACGAGGACGGCTCTCTCCCGAGTGGAGCGAGGATTCGACCGAACGAGGAGGAATGCCATGACCACCGTGGTGGAAAAGTCGATCGAAGTGGACGTCCCGGTCAGCACCGCCTACAACCAGTGGACGCAGTTCGAGGAGTTCCCCCGGTTCATGGGCGGCGTCGAGGAGGTCCGCCAGCTCGACGACAAGCGGATGCACTGGGTCGCCCAGATCGCCGGCGTCAAGCGCGAGTGGGACGCCACCGTGCTGGAGCAGGTGCCGGACCAGAAGGTCGCCTGGGCGGCGACCGAGGGCGCGACCAACGCCGGCGCGGTCTACTTCCAGCCGGTCGGCGCCGGCCGGACGATGGTCCGGCTGCACCTGGAGTACGAGCCGGAGGGCCTGGTCGAGAAGGCCGGCGACAAGCTGAACATCATCGAGAAGCAGGCCGAGTCGGACCTGGAGAAGTTCAAGAGCTACATCGAGTCCCGGGGCGCCGAGAGCGGCGCGTGGCGCGGCTCCGTCGGTGCGGGGCACGGCGTCGGCACGCCGGGCGTCGCCCACGCCGCGTCGTCGAAGGGCGACAGCGGCAAGGCGGGCGTCTCCGGCACGGCGGTGGCGGCGGGTGCCGCCGTCGCGGGTGCTGCGGCAGCCGCCGCGGCGGCCGCCGCGAAGCACCGCTCCGGCAGCGACGAGGACGACCGTACGACGACCGGCACCGAGTCGGACTACGTGGTGACCGAGATCGACGTGGTGCCCGAGCCCGGTACCACCACGTACCCCGGTGGCCCGGTGAGCGAGCCGAACCGCCCGCTCTGACGCACCTCCGCGGGGCCCGGCGGACCGACCACCCGGTCGGGCCGTCGGGCCCTTCGTGGTGTCCAGGTCCCAGCTATCCGGCGATCCGAAGGTTGGCCCGCTGTGGGTCCTTCCGGAGCGCACCGGGTTCGCGTTCGTCACGGACATCGGCGACTCCGCACCCCCACTCGCGGCTGCCCGAAGGCCATCCCATCGCCGAGTTCACTGGCGGGTCCTTTAGAGCTGATGACGTGAACGGATCGCCGCTGAGTCGTTCACGTCATCAGCTCTAAAGGACCGCAACACCAACCCAAGGGCCGGCAAGAGGTTGGGCTCGCGGGCCGCCCATGCGAGCACCTGGTGGCGCCGCCCACGAGGTTTGTCCCCGCCCGCTGCCGCCGCGGTCTTCCCGGGTGTCACGATGCGCTGGTGAGCAGCTCCGCCACCCTCGGCAGCAGGCCGCGCCTGCGCTCTGCAGTGTGATCCCGGGCGGGTGGTGAAGTCACCGGCGGCGGCACGGCGCGGGAGGCGGCTACTGGGGCCGGAGTATGCCTCCGGCCCCAGTGCTGATCCCACGGGCCAACGCAGCCGCTGTCCGTGGGCGAGCTCAGCCGCGCGTCTCGCCGTCCCGGCGTCGGTAGAGAACGATCAGCATGCTCCCGAGCAGAAGCAGGCTGCCGCCGAGCGCGGCCGGTACGACGATTGACGGACTGCTGAGCGAGTCACCGGTGATCGGCAGTGTCGTCTTCGTCGGGGTCGGTGTCGCGGTCGGTGTCGCGGTTGGGGTCGCGGTCGGCGTCGGGGTCGGCGGCGTGTCGAAGCCACACACGAACCAGTGGCTGATGTCGTGCGGCTCGCCGGTCTCGGGGTTGATCGGCGCAGTCATGTCCTCGACCACGATCGGTCCGACGAACGGCCCGTCGTACACGTTGGCGTCCGGGCCGCCCTTGACCACGATGCCGGTAGCGGTGAAGCCCTCGTTGATCGTGACGTCCAGCGTCCTGCCGGTAACGGTTCCGGTGCCTGCCTCGGAACTCGCCGGGCCCGAGGTGTTCGGGCTGCCCAGAATGATCTCGCCTTGCAGGCCGGCGCCCTCGCAGGTCGTGACGTTGCCTGCGACCACCCGGGGCTCCGGTGCCGGAATCGCACTCGCCAAGCGGCCCTTGATGGGGATCTGATGTGTGACGGGCTGGGCCGATGCCGGTCCGGCGACCGACAGCACGATCATGGATGCCAGGAGTGCCCTCCGGCGAAACGAACTCGCGTATGCAGCCGCACAGAAACCGCCTTGATCTGTAGGAAGTATGTTGGCCAGCCAATCAGGACAATCGGCGCAAACATTAAATACCTACATAAAAGTGCGTATAACTGCCCAATCGTTGCAAGCAACTCGAACGGGTGACTTTACCCTCCGTGACCGGCGCGTGATCGACGACAGCTTCCGGTGCCGACGAGGCCGCCACCGACGGTCACCAGCCTGCGGCGCTGCTCGCGTCGTTTACTGCCTTCTCGCTGCCTCCGGGAGAGCAGTGATCGGCGGAAACGAGTCAAGGCCCCTCCGTGGAGGGGCCTTGACCTTCACTTACCTCTGGTCGGGGTGGCCGGATTCGAACCGACGACCTCTTCGTCCCGAACGAAGCGCGCTACCAAGCTGCGCCACACCCCGAGGCGTGCCGACAAATAGTAGCCCACCCGGTCCGATGGTCAAACTCGGTACCCCCCGGCGCGGCCCGGCCGCCCCGCCCCGGCCTGAATCGTCAACGTCATCAGCTCCAAAGCAGCCCGGCGGCACATCCGGGTCCGGTCGCCGGGTGGATGAGTCGCCCCGTCGGGCGACGCCGCTTAGCGGGGGATGAGGGTCAGCACACTCGCCTCGGGTGGGCAGGCGAACCGCACCGGCGCGGTCGGGTGCGTGCCGAGTCCGGCGGAGACGTGCAGCCAGGAGTCCGAGCCGGGCCAGCGGTGCAACCCCCTGGCCATGGAGCGGGGCAGCCCGCAGTTGGTCACCAGCGCCCCGTAGCCGGGTACGCAGACCTGGCCGCCGTGGGTGTGCCCGGCGAGCAGCAGGCCGAAGCCGTCGGCGGCCATCTGGTCCAGCAGGGCCGGTTCCGGCGAGTGCGCGAGCGCGATGGCCAGGTCCGCCGAGGCGGAGACCGGGCCGGCGACACTGCCGTAGTCGTCCCGTTCGATGTGCGGGTCGTCCACGCCGACCAGCTCCACCTCGCGGCCGCCGGCCTTGATCGAGGTACGCGCGTTGTTCAGGTCGGCCCAGCCGGCCCCGGTGAAGACCTCGCGCAGCTCCTCGTACGGCAGCTCGACGCCCTCGGTGTAGCCCCGGTCGGACAGGAAGTAGGTGAACGGGTTCTTCCACACCGGGCCGGTGTAGTCGTTTGAGCCGAAGACGAAGGCGCCCGGGTGGTCGAGCAGCGGTTGCAGCGCCCGCAGCACGCCCGGGACGGCGTCGGGGTGCGCCATGTTGTCCCCGGTGACCACCACCAGGTCCGGGTCGAGGGCGGCCAGCGACGCCACCCAGTCCTGCTTGCGCCGCTGGTTGGGCATCATGTGCAGGTCCGACAGGTGCAGCACGCGCAGCGGCTCCGCGTCGGCCGGCAGCACCGGCACGTCGTACCGGCGCAGGGTGAACATGTTGCGTTCGACGAGCGACGCGTACGCCAGGGTGGCCGCGCCCGCGGCGACGGTGCCGGCGCCGAGTCGGAATAGTGTGCGCTTTCGCATGGCGTTCAGGGTAGTTTGACCGTCCATGAGCACGCTGAAGGACCGCCTCACCGCCGACATGCGCACCGCTCTCAAGGCGCGCGACGAACTGGCCACCTCGACCCTGCGGATGGCGCTGGCTGCCGTGGGGACCGCCGAGGTCGCCGGCAAGGCCAAGCGCGAGCTCACCGACGACGAGGTGCTCGCGGTGCTGACCAAGGAGGCGAAGAAGCGGCGGGAGGCCGCCACCGCCTTCGCCGACGCCGGCCGCACCGAGCAGGCCGCCAAGGAGACCGCCGAGGGCGAGGTGCTGGAGCGCTACCTGCCGAAGCAGCTCACCGACGAGGAGTTGACCGAGCTGGTCGCGGGGGCGCTCGCCGCGGGCGGCTTCACCGGCAAGGCGCAGATGGGCGCGGCCATGAAGGCGGCCCAGGCCGCGGTGGCCGGCCAGGCCGAGGGGGGCCGGGTCGCCGCCGAGGTACGCCGACAGCTCGGCCTCTGACCGTCGTACGCGAAACGGGCGGGCCCCCCTCGCAGGGTGCCCGCCCGTTCGTTCTCGCCTACGTCAGCCGCGCGGCCGGCCGGTGGGCCGGCCCGGCACGACCGGTACCTGCGGACCGCCGGGGGTGACGTTGCCGGGCGTGTTCGGCGGCGTGCCGCCGCCGCTGCTCACCTCGATGGTGACCACGCCGCCCTTGATCGTGCGGCCCTCGGGGCTGGTGCCGGCGACCGTGTTCGGCGCGCAGTTCGACGCAACCTTGTTGTCGGAGACGATGACGTCGAAGCCGGCCTCCTTCAACTCCGCCCTGGCGCTCTCCACCGACTGGCACCGGACGTTCGGAATGCTCCGCTGGTCACCATTGATGATCTTGCCGCTGGGCGGGGTGAACTGGATCCGTTCCTTGTTCTTCATGGCGACCTTCAGCGTGTTGTAGACCGCCGGGTTGATGCCCTGGGCCTCGTCGTGACCCATCTTCTGCGTGGTCTGCGGCCAGTCCGGGTCGGCCATGATGCCGGCGACCGAGTACTGCTTGGTCATCGCGACCAGGGAGGAGGTCTTCTCGCTGTCGGTGGTGCCGGACTTGCCGGCGACCGGCGCGTCGACGATGCTCTTGACGTTGCGAGCGGTGGCGCCCACGCACTTCGAGGTCGACGACCGGTCACCGACCGGGCAGCGGGCGGCGTCGACGGCCGCCCGGGCCACCTCGGTGCTGATCCGCTGCTCGCACTTCGGCTTCGCGATGTCCAGCGTCTTGCCGTCCGGACCCTTGATCTCCTGCACCGGAATCGGCTCGCAGTACTTGCCGTCCGCGGCGAGGGTGGCGTACGCGTTGGCCAGCTCGAGCGGGGTGGTCTGCGAGACGCCCAGGGTGAACGCGCCCCACTGGTTGGCACCACCCTCCTTGGTCGCCCGCCGGGCGTCGCCGCTGTCCCGGAAGGTGATGCCGAGCTTCTGCGCCGCCTTGATGACGTTCTCCGCGCCGACCTGCTGCTGCAGCGGGACGAAGAAGGTGTTGACCGAGGAGCCGAAGGCACTCCACATGTTGTGGACACCCGCCATGCTCTTGGAGGCGTTCTTCGGGCAGTAGAGGTTCGTGCCGGCGCAGGCGGCCGGGGAGTTCCGCTCGATGATGTAGTCGGACTTGAATTCGTCCGGCGAGTTGATCTGGTAGCTGAGCGGGATGCCCTTCTCCAGGGCGGCCACGATGGTGAAGATCTTGAACGTCGAGCCGGCCTGGTAGCCGGTGATGCCCTGACCGCCGCTGAGCAGCGGGTTCACCGTGTTCGGGTAGTTGCCCCGGATCTTCTTCTTGGCCTTCCTGGGCTCGCTGGCGATCTTGTTCTGCGGCTTGTTCGGATTGTCAATCTTGAAGTTGCGGTTCACCGAGAGGGCCCGCACCCGACCGGTGCCCGGCTCGACCACGGCGACCATCCGGGCCGCCTTGCTGTTCACGCCGAGATTGGCGCGGACGGCCCTGTCCGCGCCGTTCTGCGCCTGGACGTCGAGGCTGGTGGTGATGGTGTAGCCACCGCTCTTGAGTCGCCGCTCACGGTCGTACGTGGTCGAGCCGAAGGTCTCCTGCTGCATCCACCAGCGGTAGAAGTAGTCGCAGAAGAAGCCCCAGTCCTTCTGGTTGGTGGCGACGCAGCCGTTCGGGGTGCGCTTGTCCTTGACGTTCATCGGCAGGGCGATGGCGGCGTCCGCCTCCTGCTGGCTGATCGCGCCGATCTCGGCCATGTTCTTGAGGACGTAGTTGCGCCGGTCCAGGGCGAGCGGGCGACCGCTCTCGGTGTTCGGGTCGTTGGTGGTCGGCGCCTTCACCATGCCGGCCAGCATGGCCGCTTCCTCGAGCTTCAGCTTGCTCGGCGGCTTGCCGAAGTAGACCTGGCTGGCGGCGTAGACCCCGTACGCGCCGTTGCCGAAGGAGGCGATGTTCAGGTAGCGCTCCAGGATCTCGTCCTTGGAGAACTCCTCGTCGATCTGGAGCGCCAGCCGCATCTCGCGGAGCTTGCGGCCGCTGGTGTCCTCGGTCGCGGCGACCACGTCGGCCGGGTGGGTGGCCGAGTAGGCGATGGCCAGCCGGACGTACTGCATGGTCAGCGTCGACGCGCCCTGCTGTGAGGCGGTGCCGGACTGGTTGTTGACGAAGGCGCGGGCGATGCCGTTGAGGTCGACCCCGTTGTGCTTGTAGAAGTCGTGGTCCTCGGCCGCGATGATCGCCTTCTGCATGAACGGCGAGATGTCGGCGAGCTTCACGTCGCGCCGGTTCTCGTCGTACATGATCGCCAGCGGTGTCTTGCTGTCCGAGGCGAGCAGGTAGCTGATCTGCGGCGACCGGGCCACGGTCAGTTCCTTGGGTAGTGCGCCGAAGGTCTCGGCGCCGGCCTTGGCGGCAAGTCCGGACATCGCCACCGCGGGGAAGGCCGCCGCAGCGACCACCACGCCGGCCAGCAGGCCACAGATGAGTAGCGATGCGGCATTGGCGAAGACATTGTGGTCACGTTTCCGCATCCAGGTCACCTCGACAGGGTACGCGAGTAGGGAACGAGGGGCGCTGGGGCGTTCTTTCCCCATTTCCTGCGCGCGCCGACCTCGTTGTGCTAAACGCACGACCCCCGGTACGTGGTTGCGTGTGACTGGCGTCGAGTCTCCACCGATCGGGTGGAGCGGCGCAGCGTTTTCACGTACTCGGGCCGGGTATGCGGCGAGCGAAGGCCCGGGAAGCCGGGAGTGTCCGGAATGATGGATTTCGCCGACAACGTTGCGTAATCAGGCGACTACAGAGCATGATGGTGGCGGCGACAGGGCCACACGTCGTCCGTGCCTCCTTGGGGAAGGAAGGGCCGGACGACCGGGGGGATTCAACGGCTGGTCGCACGAGGTCGGTAGGTACTGCAAGGGGGGACGTGTACACATGGGCATGATCACTGACTGGCCGTCGCTGGCGGCATGTCAGAACGGGGACCCGGACGCGTTGTTCGTACAGGGCGCCGAACAGAACGTGGCGAAGAGGATCTGCCGGAGCTGCCCAGTTCGGTACGAGTGCCTGGCCGACGCGCTCGACAACCGCATCGAGTTCGGGGTGTGGGGTGGGATGACCGAACGCGAACGTCGGGCGCTGCTGCGACGTCACCCGCAGGTGACGAGCTGGCGCAAGATGTTCGAGGCGGCGATGAAGAAAAACGCCAAGGACAAGGCCGGCAAGGACAAGATCCTGGTCACCACCGGCTGACGCCGGTCACGGCCGGCTGATCGCCGCGCCGATCGTCCGCAGCCCGTCGACGTCGTGCACGTCGGCGGGCTGCGCCGTCACCGACACCGCCGGCACCGCCGGGAACGCCTCGGTGAACCGGGCCGCCACCCGCTGCTCCCGGACCGCCTGCTGGGCCAGCGTCGCGTGCGCCCGCAGCACCTCCACAATGCTGTCGTGGCCGCCCATCTCGGCCAGCCGCTCCGCGGCGGCGAGGCTCTCGGCCGCGGCCAGGTCGACCGCCGGGCGGTGCACCCGGTTGAGCACCAGCCCGGCCAGCGGCATCCGCTCCTCGCGCAGCCGCCCGGCGAAGTAGGCCGCCTCCCGGACCGCGTCCGACTCCGGCGCCGCGACCAGCAGGAAGGCCGTCTCCCGCGCCTGGAGGATCCGGTACGTCTGCTCGGCCCGCTGCCGGAAGCCGCCGAACATCGAGTCCAGCGCGGCGACGAAGCCGGAGAGGTCGGTCAGCAGCTGGGCGCCGAGCACCTTCTGCACGACCTTCGAGAACATGCCGAAGCTGGCGGTGACGAAGCTGAACATGCTCCGCCCGCCGGTACGGGCGGGCGCCAGCAGCAGCCGCAGCATCCGGCCGTCCAGGAAGCGGGAGAGCCGGGCCGGGGCGTCCAGGAAGTCCAGCGCCGAGCGGGACGGCGGAGTGTCCACCACGATCAGGTCCCACTCGCCCCGGGCGTGCAGCTGGCCCAGCTTCTCCATCGCCATGTACTCCTGCGTGCCGGCGAAGGTGGAGCTCATGGCCTGGTAGAAGGGGTTGGCGAAGATTTCCGCCGCCTTCGCCGGATCGGTGTGCTGGAGCACCACGTCGTCGAAGGTGCGCTTCATGTCCAGCATCATGGCGTGCAGCTCGCCGCCGCTGGCCTCGACGTCGATGCCCTTGACCTGCCGGGGGGTGTTGTCCAGCTCGGTCAGGCCGAGCGACTGGGCCAGCCGGCGGGCCGGGTCGATGGTGAGCACCACCGTCCGGCGGCCGTGCTGCTCGGCGGCGCGCAGCGCGAGCGCCGCCGCCGTGGTCGTCTTGCCCACGCCGCCCGCACCACAGCACACGATGATCCGCACGCCGGGGTCGGCGAGGATCCGGTCGACGTCAAGCCGGGGCGCCGCGTCTGTGGAAGGCACCAATCGAGCGTATCGGGCCGGTGGGGCCCGCGCGCCCGGGCCGACCGCAGGTGTGAGTCAATCGGCCCGGCGGAGGAGTTCGGCGAGGGCGTCCAGCCCGGCCCGGTCCACCCCGTCGGGCAGCAGCGGCAGCTCGGTCAGGGGCAGGCCCAGCTCGGCCAGGTCGGTGCGGAGGGAGTCCTCCAGCTCGCGCCGGACCCGCTGGTCACGCGCCTCGTCGGCCAGCCCGGCGACGGTGCCCCGGTCGGCCGGCAGCCCGGCGGCGAGCAGCCCCCGCTTCAGCTCGGCCTGGGTCACCTCGCGTCCCGCCGGCACCGGCGGCCGGGCGCCGTTGACGATCACCCGGCCGACGCCGAAGCCCAGCTGGGTCAGCTCGGCGATCGCGTCGACCGTCTCCTGGACCGGCATCTCCTCCAACAGGGTCACCACGTGCACCGCGGTCATCGGGGAGCGCAGCAGCGCCGCCACCCCCTCGCTCTGGGTCTTGATCGGGCCGACCTTGGCCAGCCGGGCGGTCTCGGCGGTGACGTTGAGGAAACGGCCGATCCGTCCGGTGGGCGGCGCGTCGAGGACCACCGCGTCGTACGCCCGGCGCTGGCCGGTGGTGCGGGTGGTCGCCTCCTTCACCTTGCCGGTGAGCAGCACGTCCCGCAGGCCGGGGGCGATGGTGGTGGCGAAGTCGATCGCGCCGAGCTTGCGCAGCGCCCGGCCGGCCGCGCCGAGCTTGTAGAACATGTCCAGGTACTCCAGCAGGGCCTCCTCGGCGTCCACCGCCAGGGCCCGCACCTCGCCGCCGCCGGGGGCGTCGGTGAGGTGCCGCTCCTCGTAGGGCAGCGGGTCGGTGCCGAAGAGCTGGGCGATGCCCTGCCGCCCCTCCACCTCGACCAGCAGGGTGCGCCGGCCGTCGCGGGCCAGGGCGAGCGCCAGGGCCGCCGCCACGCTGGTCTTGCCCGTGCCACCCTTGCCGGTCACGACGTGGAGGCGGGCCGGCCATCCGGTGCCGGCGGGATCGCTCGGCTGCTCAGCTGCTCGCACCCGTCGAGCGTATCCACTGCGCCGGGTCAGGCCACCTCGCAGACCCACCAACCCGTCGTCCGCACCACCGTGAAGCGCAGCGCCTGCTCGGCGACCTTCTCGTCGGCGGTGGTCATGGTGAGCTTGGCGGTGACGGTGGCCCGGTCACCGGTCTGGTTGTCCACCTTCGGGGAGGACCAGCGGAAGCGCGGGTTCTGGTAGCCGGCGGCGTACCGCTGCACGTCGGCGACCTTCGCGTCGATCTTGTCCTGGTCCCGGGAGTCGACGCAGACCAGGCTGGCCGCCTTCTTCGCGTCCCGGTCCCGGTAGACGGCGGTGAGGAAGTCGTCCACCGCCACGGTCGGCTCCTTGGCGCCCTTGCCGCTCTCGGTGTCCCGCAGGGCCAGGAAGGCGGCCGTGCCGCCGCCGAAGAGCAGGACGGCGGCCAGGGCGATCGCGCCGAGGAGCAGGCCGCGCCGGCGGGGCGTGGCCGGCGCCGGGTACGCCGGGTAGGCCGGCGGGGGCGGTGGGATGGCGCCCGGAGCGGACGTGCCGGGGGAGGCCGGACCGGGCTGGCCGGGTACGTCCTTCCGGGATGCCGGGACATCCGGCGATCCGGTCGCGCCACCGCTGGGCGGTTGGGTCATGTGGTCCCCCGGGGGAAGGGCGTCCTCGCCGCCCCTGGCGATGACGCGGGGTCAGGGCCGGGCGGGCGCGGCCCGTCCGACGGGAAGGGTAACGGTCGATGGGCGCTTCCGTGGCGGAGCGCTCACGACCTGTCGTTCCGTCGGGTCGCGTTACGGACCGGGTGGCTGTCGCATATGTGACTTGGGGTGATCGGGTGTGCGCGTCCCGTTGTGGCTGCCCACGGGTCGGTCCTACGTTCGTGCCGGTGCGGGGGAAGCGGGTCGGGCGGAGGGCCCGGTCCGGACGGTGGTCAATCACGGCACGAGGCCCGGAGGCAGTACATGCGCGACGCGGACAACTTCGCCCGAGCCCAGTTCCCTCCCGGCGACCGGACGTGGCGGCTCGGCGCGGCCGGTGACGTCGACGGGCCGGTCGGGTTGCCGGTGAACGAGCGGTCCTACCGGCGCTGCGCCGAGCCGTCGGAGGTGCTGCGGGTGCTGGACCGGACCGGGCCGCGGCAGCGGGACGAGGAGGAGCCAGGGTACGTCATCCACCTGCCGATCCGGGTGGCCGACCTGTCGGCGGCGACCGCCCTGGCCGGCACGGTGGCCACCTCGCTGGGCTTCCTGGCCGAGCTGGACGCCGGCGAGACGACCGTCTCGACCGCCGACGACCAGAACAACCGGCACCGGGTCTTCTGCGACCTGCTGCTGCCGGACCGGTCCCGCTGCCCGCAGCCGTACGACCACGAGGGCCCGTGCGGGGAGGTGCCCACCGCGCCCGAGCAGCGTCCCGCACCCCGGCCGTCGCCCGGACCGTAGGCTGTGCCTGCACAGTAGTCCGCGCGCAGGCAAGGGAGCCTTCCACCGATGCAGAAGTGGGAATACGCCACGGTCCCGCTGCTGGTCCACGCGACCAAGCAGATCCTCGACAACTGGGGTGAGGACGGCTGGGAACTCGTCGCCGTGGTCCCCGGCCCGAACCCGGACCAGCTGGTCGCGTACCTGAAGCGGGTGAAGGCGTGAGCAACGGTCCGCACGCGAAGCTCGCCGAGCTGGGCATGGCCCTGCCGGACGTGGTGCCCCCGGTGGCCAGCTACGTCCCGGCGGTGCAGTCCGGCCAGCACGTCTACGTCTCCGGTCAGCTGCCGATCGCCGAGGGCAAGCTGCTCGCCACCGGCAAGGTGGGCGCCGGCGTCTCCGCCGAGCAGGCCAAGGACCTCGCCGAGCGGTGCGCCCTGAACGCCATGGCCGCGATCGACTCGCTGGTCGGCCTCGAGAACGTCGTCAAGATCGTCAAGCTGACCGGCTTCGTGGCGAGCGCGCCCGGGTTCACCGGCCAGCCCGGCGTGATCAACGGCGCCTCCGACCTCTTCGGCACCGTCTTCGGCGAGGCCGGCCGGCACGCCCGCTCCGCGGTCGGCGTCGCCGAGCTCCCCCTCGACGCGCCGGTCGAGGTCGAGGTCATCGTCGAGGTCTCCTGACCGGTCACCGTCCGCCCCTGTGATCTTGCGGTTCGGGCCGGGGCGAAAGCCGTGAACGGCCACAAACCAGGGGCCGAATTCGCAAGATCGCGGGGAGTGGCGGACAGGGTCGTACGATCGCAGCCATGACCGGGCATCTGACGGCGCCGGCGGCGGCGCTCGCCGACGCGCTGCCGGACTGGGTGACGCTGCTCCGCGCGCCGAACCCGGGGCCGATGACGCTCGACGGCACCAACACCTGGGTGCTGCGTGCGGCCCCGGGCGCGCCGGCCGTGGTGATCGACCCGGGGCCGGCCGACGACGGGCACCTCGACCGGATCGCCGGGCACGGGCCGGTCGCGTCGGTGCTGATCTCGCACGGGCACCCGGACCACACCGAGGGCTCCGCCCCACTGGTCGACCGCCTCGCCGGCGTGGCCGTCCGGGCCGTCGACCCCGCGCACACCATCGGCGGCGCGCCGCTCACCCCGGACGCGCCGATCGAGGCCGCCGGCCTGACCGTCCGGGTCCTGCCCACCCCCGGCCACACCACCGACTCCGTCTGCTTCCTCGCCCAGGTCGGCGACGAGCGCGTCGTGCTCACCGGCGACACCATCCTCGGCCGGGGGACCACCGTCGTCGCCCACCCCGACGGGCACCTCGGGGACTACCTCGCCAGCCTGGAACTGCTCTCGGTGTACCGGGGAATCCCGGCGCTGCCCGGGCACGGCCCGGCGCTGGCCGACTGCGCGGCGGCGGCCGAGTACTACCTCGCCCACCGCCGCGCCCGGCTCGACCAGGTGCGCGCCGCCGTCGCCGAGGGCGCCACCACCGCCGGCGAGGTCGTCGCGAAGGTCTACGCCGACGTCGACCGGTCGCTGTGGTGGGCGGCCGAGTGGTCGGTCCGGGCCCAGCTGGAACACCTCGGGGTGGAGCAGCCGTGACCTGTCCGGTCTGCGGCACCGTGGCCGTACCCGGCGCCCGGTTCTGCCACAACTGCGGCGCGGCCCTGCCGGCCGCCGCCACGCTGCCCGCCGCCGAACGCCGGGTGGTCACCGTGCTCTTCGGCGACCTGTCCGACTTCACCTCCTGGTCGGAGGACCTCGACCCGGAACGGGTCGGCGCGGTCACCGACCGGGTGCTCGCCGCGCTCGCCGGCGCGGTCAAGACCTTCGGCGGGCACGTCGACAAGCTCACCGGCGACGGGATCATGGCGGTCTTCGGCGCGCCGGTGGCGCACGAGGACGACGCCGAGCGGGCGATGCGCGCCGCGCTGTCCATGCAGCGGGCCGTCCGCCGGGTGCTCGACGACGAGCGGGGCGGTGGCGCGCCGCTCGGCCTGCGGGTCGGGCTGAACACCGGCGACGTGATCGCCGGCATCCAGGCCGCCATCGAGTACACCGTCATCGGCGACACGGTGAACACCGCCGCCCGGCTCGCCGACGCCGCCGCCGTCGGCGCCGTCTACGCCGGCGCGCGGACCGCCGCCACCACCCGGCACGTCGCCTCCTGGCGGGCGCTGCGCCCGTTGCGGCTCAAGGGCAAGCGCGAACCGGTCGAGGCGTACGAGCTGCTCGGTCTCCTGGACGCCCCGGGCACCCGCTCCGGCCTCGGCGACGAGGCGCCCTTCGTCGGCCGGGAGACCGAGATCGGTCGGGTCGCCGGCCGGCTCGCCGAGGTGATCGACCGGGGTGAGCCCCGGGTGCTGCTGATGACCGCCGAGGCGGGCATCGGCAAGTCCCGCTTCGCCGCCGAGGTGGAACGCCTCGCCGCCGGGTACGACGTCGGCGCCGGCCGGTACGCCGCGCACAGCGGCGCCCGGGTCCTCTCTGTCCGCTGCGCCGCCTTCGGTGAGCGGCGCCGGCTCGCGCCCCTGGCCGACCTGGTCCGGGCGGCGGTCGGCCTGCCCAACGACACCGCCACCGCGCTCACCCGCCCGGCGGTCGAGGAGCGGCTGCGCCGGCTCGGGCAGCGACTCGCTCGGCTCCGCCCCGCACCGCCACCGATCGCCAGTGACCAGCTGCTTGCCCTGCTCGGCTACGCCGAGCTGCCCACGGCCGGCCCCGCCGAGCAGGGCGAGTGGGCCACCGCCCTGCCGGCCACCGACGCCGAGGTGGTGCCCAACGCGGTGGCCGGGCTGCTCAGCGCCCTCGCCGCCGAGGCGCCGCTGACGATCGTGGTGGACGACCTGCACGACGCGACCGCCGAGACGATCCGCGCGCTGGGGCTGACCCTGTCCCGGCTCGGTGGCCCGGTGCTGGTGCTGCTGCTCGGCCGGCCGGAGCTGGTGCGTACCGCCGGGGCGCTGACCCGGGTCGCGGACGCCGAGGTGCACGCGCTGCCCCCGCTGCGCGGCGCGGACGCCGCCCGGCTGCTCACCACCTACCTCGGCGGGGGGAAGCTGCCGCAGGCCGACACCGACCGGCTGCTCTCCACCGCCCAGGGCAACCCGTTCTACCTGGCGGAGCTGGTCACCCTGCTCCGCGAGCGGGGCGCGCTGACCGCCGGCGGCGACGGCGGCTGGCGGCTGGCGCCCGGCTCGCTCGGCAGCCGGCTGCTCTCCCGGGACCTGGCCGCCGTCCTCGCGGCCCGCATCGACGCGCTGCCGCCGGACGCCCGCTCGGTGCTGCGGGACGCCGCCGTGGTCGGCGACGCCGTGCCCGCCGGCACCCTGGAGGCGCTGCGCGAGCAGCGGGGCGGGCGGGACGGCCGGCCGGCGGCGGTGGCCGCGGTCGAGCTCGAACGGGCCGTCGAGGAGCTGCTGCAACGCCGGATGCTGCACCGCACCCGCGTGGGGTACGCCTTCGCCACCCCACTGATGCGGGAGGCCGCGTACGCCGGGGTGAGCAAGGCCGAGCTGGCGGAGCGGCACGCCGCGCTCGCCCGTTGGGCCGCCCCCGCGCCGGAGTCCGCCGGCCCGTCGCCGGGCGGCTTCACCGACGCGGCCCGGGACGACTTCGTCGCCGAGCACGTCGAGCGGGCCGCCGCCCTGGCTGACGCGGTCAAGCTGCGCCCGGACGCGCCGGCCCGGACGGTCGCGCCGCTGGGCGTGGCCGCGCTGGGCCGGGCCGCCCGCCGGTCGCTCGCCGCCGGGGAGCCCGCCGGTGCGGTCGAGTACGCCGAACGCGCCGCCGAGCTGGCGCGGGACGGGGTGCCACCGGCCGACCGGGTGGTGCACGCCCGGGCCCTGCTCCAGGTCGGGCGCCCCGCCGACGCGCTCGCCTACGCCGAGAAGATCGCGGCCAACACCGGCGACGAGGCCACCCGGGCCAGCGCGCTGCTGCTCGCCGGGCAGGCCCACCAGACCCTCGGCGACCAGGACCGGGCGACGGCCTCCTATGAGGAGGCGTTGCAGGTGGCCGGCGCCGGTGACCTGCCCAACCTGCGTGCCTCGGCGATGCGCCGGCTCGGCATGGCGGATTTCGTCGCCGGTCGGCTCGGCCAGGCGAGCAGCCGGCTCGCCGCGGCCTACCAGGTTAGCCTCGCCGCGAAGGACGCCCGGGGGCAGGCCTGGTCGTTGCAGAACCTGGCCTGGGTGACCACGACCCGGGGCGACTTCGCCGGCGCCGAGGCGGTGCTCGGCCGGGCCGCCCGGCTCTTCGCCGAGCTGCGGGACCCGTACGGCCGGGCCTGGCTGCGCGGCACCACCGCCTTCGCCCGGCTGCTCGCCGGGCGGCTCGGGGAGGCCCGCCGGTTGGCGAACGTCTTCCTGCCCTTCGGCGAGCGGGTCGGCGAGGCGTGGGCGGTGGGCACGCTGCGCGCCGTCGAGGCGTTCGCCGGGGCGGAGCTGGGCGAGATCGCCGAGGCCGACCGGGCGGCGCGCCGGGCGTACCGGGACTTCGCCGAGGTCTCCGACGACTGGGGTCGCGGCTTCGCGCTGGTCGTACGGGGGGTGGTGGCGCGCGGGCTCGGCGAGCCGGAGCACGCGGCCGACCTGCTCACCGACGCGCTGGCGTACGCCGGGCGCACCTCGCATCCGCTGCTCACCGGGATGGCCGGCACGCTGCGTGGCTTCGTCGCGCTGGACATGGGTGACTTCGCCATGGCCGAGCGGGACGCCCGGGCGGTGCTCACCGCCGTGGAGCCGCACAATCCGCAGGCTCCGGCGCAGGCCGCCCCGCGGGTGCTGCTGGCCACCGCCCGGCTCGCCGCCGGTGACTCGGCCACCGCCGTCGGCCTGCTCGCCCCGGTGGCCACCACCGCGGCGAACGCTCCGACGCTGCTCTTCTCCCGCCGCCAGACGATGGCCCGGTACGCCTGCGCCCTGCTCGCGCACGGCCAGCGGGAGCAGGCGCTGGACTGGGCCCGGCGGGCGGTCGCCGCTCCGGCGGAGGACGTCCGTAGCCAGGTGATCGGGGCGAGCGTGCTGGCCGAGGCGCTGGCCGCCTGCGGTCAGCCGGTGGAGGCGCTGGCCTGCGCCGAGGAGGCGGTCCGGTTGGCGTACGCCACCGAGCAGCGCAGCGAGCGGACCGCCGCCGACGCCCTCCGCGCCCGCCTGGCCGCCGGTGCGGCAGAAGCTTCCTGACCCGCCGCCCCCGCCACTTCCGTGCCGAGAGGCGGGGCGGGGCAGGTCTGGCGGTTTCGGGGATGTGCGCGTCGGTGGGGGCGGCTAGCGTGTCACTCCACGCGGTTGTCCATCGGTGACGTCGCGCCGTCTGGCTGGGAGGACAGATGAGGCTGCCACGCTCCGCCGCCGGCTGGACGATCGCGGTCTTCGGCGTCCTGGCGCTGCTGCTGGGCGCGCTCGGGCTGCTCTGGCCCGAGGCGCAGCTGCGGATGCTCGGCTTCGAGGTGCCGCAGACCCGGGCCGCCGGGGACTACACCGGCACGTTCCTGACCGCGTCCTCGATGGCGGCGTTCAACATGGGCGCCTACTACCTACTGGCGGTCGCCACCGAGTGGCGGGCCTTCTACCGGTTCACGGTTTTCTTCCGGCTGGTCACCTTCACCGTGTTCACCCTCACGGTGCTGGCGGACGTGGCCCCGGACCGGTTCTTCGGGGTCGCGCTCTGGGAGGGACTCGGCGCGCTCGCCACCGCTGCCGGCCTGCGCTGGGACGCCCGCCGCGCGGCCGGTGCGACGTCGGTCGATGGTCCGGGCGGCGTCGGCGAGAGCACCGGTCCGGCGCCCGCCGCCGGTACGGTTCGCTGAGCGCTCCGGCGGGACGGGTATTTTCAGAGCTGTGACCGAGACCCCGCCCGGTGCCCTTCGGCTGCCCATCGTGCCCGGTCTGACTGATTTGCAGGTGTTCGCCCGGGGTGGTTACGCCACCGTCTACCGTGCCACCCAGATCTCGGTGGGGCGTGAGGTCGCCGTCAAGGTCGAGAACCGCACGTTGGACAGTGAGCGGGACCAGGCCCGGTTCCTGCGCGAGGCGCGGGCCGCCGGGAAGATGTCGTCCCACCCGCACGTGGTGGACCTCTTCGATGTCGGCGTCACCGTCGACCAGCATCCATATCTGATCATGGAGCTCTGCGACGGCTCGTACGCCGAGCGGATGCGGCACTGCCCGCTGGGTGCCGCCGAGACCCGTGACCTCGGCGTCAAGATCGCGGACGCGCTGGCCCACTCGCACGCCGCCGGGGTGCTGCACCGCGACGTCAAGCCGGCCAACATCCTCTACTCGCACTTCAATCCGGCGGTGCTCGCCGACTTCGGGCTGGCCGTGCTGGCCGAGGTGCGCGACGCCTCGGTCACCCTGGAGGTGCTCACCCCGGCCTACGCCCCGCCGGAGATGTTCAGCCACAGCCCGCCGTCGCCCGCCGTCGACGTCTACGCCCTCTGCGCCACCCTCTACGCGGTGATGAGCGGCCGGCCGCCCCGCTGGCAGTCCGAGCGGAACCCGAGCCTGGTCACCGTGCTGGAGATGTTCCACCAGCCGATCCCCGGGCTGCCCGGGGTGCCGGACGAACTGGTCGACGTGCTCCGGGCCGGGATGGACAACGACCCGGACGCGCGCCCCTCCGCGATCGAGGTGCGGGACCTGCTCGCCGCGCTGCCGCTGGACTCCTCGCCGGCCCCGGTCAGCGGGGCGCCGATCTCCGGGGCGCCGCTCGGCGGTGGCTCCACCACCGGATCCCCGTACCCCGGCGGCCGGACGGACCCGCGGCCCCCGGCCAAGGACGACCACCCGACCGTGCCGCACGACCGGCGGCGCCGGCGGCGACGCTGGTTCCTCGGCGGCGCCGGGGCCCTCGCCCTGGCCGCCTCCGCCGGCGCCGGAGCCTGGATGGCCGGGGGGACACCGCCCGTGGCCGGCCCCACGGCGGCGCCCGCGTCCAGTGGGGCGACCTCGCCCGCCGCCGGCTGGGGCACCCTGCCCGGCTGTGCGCCGGGCGCCCTGGCCGCGCCGCTGCCGGTGGGCGCGCGCTGCGCCGCGGAACTGGAGTGCTTCGGGCCGGTGCGGCTGCGCGGCGACCGCGCGGAGGCGGCCCGGGTGTCGTGCGACGGCCGGCACACCTGGGAGACGTACGCCCAGGGTGACCTGCCCGCGGCGCTGGTCGGTGCCGGACACGCGGCGATCAGCGCGGACCCCACCGTCCGGAGTGTGTGCAGCCCGCACACCTTCCGGTTGACCAGCGGGATGGCCTCCGCCGCCGGCTGGAACCTGGAGGTGCTGCCGCCGGGTGACGCGCCGGACGAGACCTATCGCTGCCTGGCCGGTCGGGGCGTCGACGCGCTGGTCATGCCGACCCTCACCGGTCGCTGACCCGGCCCGGCTCGCCGGGCCGGGAACGCACCGCCGCGCTGTCCAGCGCGTCCAGGGTGTCCGCGTCCAGCACCGACGTCCCGAGGTCCGGTTGACCGGCCCCGGCGTTGTCGTCCTCCTGCCGCCCGTTCCGGTCGCGCATCGCCGACACCGCCGTGCCGGCGATCGTGGCGAGCAGGACCGCGAGCAGGGCCAGCACGACCGGCAGGACGCCGCTGGAGTCCCCGACGACCAGGACCACGAGCACCGCGATCGCCGCGAGCGACGCGACGACCGCCACGGTCCGGGCGTCGGGCCTGAGGATTCGTCCCACCGGACAAGCATGTCGGCGTCACACCGGCTGTCAACCCGCACTGCGGTGCGGCGTCCGCCGGAAGTTCCGGGGCCGCCACCGGTTCCGTGACGAATCGACGGGCGAATAGCGTCGACCATGAACTTGTCGTTACGCCACTCCGGCGTTATGCCCCTTTGGCTGGCAAATGTCGCACGCGTTCGGTTGGCCGGCCTTCCTACAGTGACGAGGGCCGAGGGTCACCTCGGCAGTCCCCGTCCTCCACCGGAAGGCATCCACATGCCACGTAGAACCCGGTCCCTGGCCGCGGCAGGAATCGCCGGCCTCCTCCTCGCCGGATCGGCGGTCGTGCCCGCAACCGCGGCCCCCGGCAACCCCAACCAGGGTCGCCCCACCACATCGGACCGCACCAGCCCCGCCGAGGCCCGGCGGGTCGACCGCGTCCCCACGCCGAAGCTCGACTGGTACGCCTGCTACGGCGACGCCGAGTGCGCCACCGTCCGACTGCCGTTGGACTACGACAAGCCGAAGGGCGCCACCACCGAGATCGCCCTGCTCCGGGTCAAGGCCCGCGACCAGCAGGCCCGGATCGGCAGCCTCTTCCTCAACCCGGGCGGCCCGGGCGGCTCCGGCACCGACATCGCGCTCGCCGCGCCGTACTTCCTCTCCGACGAGCTGCTGGACCGCTTCGACATCGTCGGCATCGACCCGCGCGGCGTCGCCGCCAGCGAGAACCTCCGATGCTTCCCGTCGGTCAAGGAGCAGACCCGGGCGTACGCCGGGCTGAACGTGGCCTTCCCGTGGACGAAGGCCGAGGAGAAGGCGTACGTCGCCTCCTCCAAGGCGGTCGGCAGGGCGTGCTCCACCACGGGTCGACCGCTGAGCGGGGCGATGTCCACCGCCGAGGTCGCCCGCGACATGGACGTGCTGCGCCGGGCGGTGGGGGACAAGAAGCTGAACTTCCTCGGCTTCAGCTACGGCAGCGCGCTCGGTCAGTACTACGCGAACATGTTCCCCGACCGGGTACGCGCGCTGGTCATCGACGGGGTGCTCAACCCCAATGCGTGGGTCGGCAGGGGCAAGGCCCGCGACCAGCTCCAGGAGACCCGGCTGCGCAGCGCCGACGGGGCGTACCGGGCGCTGCGTGAGATCCTGGTCCGGTGCGAGAAGGCCGGCGAGCAGGTCTGCCCGCTCGCCTCGGGTGACCCGCTCGCCTCGTACGAGCTGGTGGCCCGGCGGCTGCGCGAGAAGCCGTTGGTGGTGGACGACCCGAAGCTCGGCTCGTTCACCGTCAGCTACGCCGACTTCGTCAGCGCCAGCCTCGGCTCGCTCTACAGCCCGGACGGCTGGCAGTCCATCGTGTCCATCACAGCCGACCTGCTGGCCCTGACCGAGCCGGCCTCGGCGTCACCCGCCCGCCTCGCCGAGGCTCGTCGGGCCATCGCGGAGCGCGCCGAGCAGGTCCGCCAGCAGCGCCGGTACGACTTCCCGTACCAGAACGGGCTGGAGACCTTCCTCGGGGTGGACTGCACCGACGGGTACCACCCGAGGGACGCCGGCGCCTGGCCGGCGCTCGGTGCCAAGGAGGACCAGCGCGCGCCGTACTTCGGGCGGGCCTGGGCCTGGATCACCGCCCCGTGCGCCCGCGACACCTGGAAGGTGCGGGACGAGGACGCCTGGACCGGCCCGTTCGACCGCAGGACCAGCGCCCCGGTGCTGGTCGTCGGGAACTACTGGGACCCGGCCACCAACTACGAAGGGGCGGTCAGCTCGGCGAAGCTGCTGCCGAACAGCCGGCTGCTCAGCAGCGACAGCTGGGGCCACACCGCGTACGGGACATCGACCTGCGTGACCGGCGCGGTCGACGCCTACCTGCTCACCGGCGCACTGCCCCGCCGGGGCACCGTCTGCACCGGCGACGTGCAGCCCTTCGTCGAGCTGCCGGACCGGCCGGAGGCGACCCAGCGGGCCGCCGCGCCGAAGGATGCCTCGGCCGGGCAGGCCGCGCCGACCCGCGGTGAGCCGAAGCGGTTGCCGCCGGTCGTCGCGCCGCTGCCCGCGGTGGGCTCGCTCACCCTGCGCTGACGGGCCGTCGGGGTACGGCGGGCGCTCGGTGCGCCCGTCGTATCCCGACGCGACGTCCGGACGTCCCCGCCCGGCCACGGGGATGGACGCGTGCCGATACTCTCGGTGTCCCGCAGGCCGTGCCCGTCAGCGAGGTTGCCCGATGAACGCCAACTTGTCCCCGCGCCGGCTCCGCTCGGTCGCCACCACGCTCGCGGTGGCGCTGACCCTCACCCTGGCCGCTGCGGCCGGCTGTGACAGCCAGCAGGAGCCGTCGCTCCCCTCGGTGCAGGAGAAGCTCCGCGAGTCCCACATCTGGGGCCAGCCCACCCTGCGGGTCGGGGTGGCGACCAACGAGCCGTTGATGGGCGAGGTGCGCAACGGCGTCCGCGTCGGCTTCGACGTCGAGATCGCCCGCTACATCGCCGCCTCCCTCGGCTACGAGGGGGACCAGCGGGTCGAGTTCGTGTCGATCTCCACCGAGGACCGCATCCCGGCCCTCCAGGGCGGCCTGGTCGACTTCGTGGTGTCCAGCTTCTCCATGACCGAGGACCGCAAGAAGCTCGTCAGCTTCGCCGGGCCGTACTTCGTCACCACCCAGGAGGTGATGGTTCCGACCCGGCACAAGGACGCCATCCGGACCATCGAGGACCTGCGCGACCCGAAGTACAAGATCTGCACCAGCGGTGGCTCCACCACCGAGGCGGAACTGGAGAAGCACCAGGTCCGTACGCAGGTGGTCAAGAACGTCGGGAACTGCATCGAGGGCATCCGGGCGGGCCGGTACGACGCGGTCAGCTCCGACGAGACCATCCTCGCCGGCTTCCTGGCCCGTTATCCGACCGAGTTCGAGATCGTCGACATGCCGTTCGGCACCAGCGAACTGCTCGGCGTCGGCGTGCCGATCGGTGACCCGGCGCTGCGGGACCTGGTGGCCTACTTCCTCGACAAGAGCTACCAGCAGGGACGCAACGGGCAGGCGAGCCCGTGGCAGACCGCGTACAACCGGACGCTCGGGCCCTGGATGCGCGCGGAGAAACGGCAGCCGCAGCCGCTCGACGTGCCCAATCTGGTCGACTTCGACGACAAGGCGCCACAGCGATGAGTACGGCGGCGACCACCGTCCCGGGTGACCCGGACGCCGGTGTGCGCCCGCCGCCCGTCCCGTTCGAGCCGACCGAGAACCGGGCGGCGACCGGCGAGCGTTCCGGCTGGGAGCAGGCCGAGCGCCGGGCCCGGGCCAGCCAGTCGTTCTGGACGGCCGTGGTCGGCGTGCCGGCGATCTTCTCCGTGCTCCGGCTCGGCGTGGAGGCCGGCGGCGAGTTGCAGACCACGCTGCTGCTGGTGGCCAACGTCGGGCCGATCAACCTGCTGGCCGGCTTCCTCACCACGGCGGCCCGCCTGCTCGCCACCGCGCTCGTCGCGGTCTTCGCGCTCGGCGCGGTGCTCGGCGCCAGCGGGGGCGGTGCGGCACGTCGGCCTCTCTTCGCCCGCTGGGTCGAGGTCACGCCGATCTGGTTCGTGGCGGCGAGCTTCCTGATGGCCCTGGTCACCTGGCCGCTGCTGTACCTGCCGCTGCTGGTGCCGGCCGCCTTCGCGGCGTTCCAGGTGCGGCCGGAACGGCTGCACGAGCAGCCCGTGGCTCGGGTCCTCGTCGTCGCGGCGGTGTTCGGCGGGTACCTCTTCCTGCTCGTGCCGACGTTGCGGGACGCGTGGCGGCAGGGAGAGGCGCTGGCGATCGTGCTGCTGGTCGTACCGCCGCTGCTGGCGCTCTTCGTCGCCGGACCGCTGCCCGGGGTGGTGGTCCGGCCGCTGGCCACGCTCACCCAGCTCGCCGTACTGGTGGTGCTGGTCTGGGCGGCGCTACCGGTGATCAGCACACCGGTCCTGCCGCTGACGGTCACCACGGTCGGGGACGGCTCGGGGGCCAGCGAGGACGTCCGGGGCCACGTGGTGACCACCGACGACGTCAACATGGTGATCCTCCAGGAGCGCGGCGGGGTGCGCTACGTCCCGGTCGACCAGGTACGCGGGCAGGTGCTCTGCCCCTCGGAGGAGGAGTTGCCCCGGCACCGGCTGCGGATCCACGACTTCCACGTGGAGGACTCGCTCCTGGAGGGGCTGGGGCGGCGGGTGCGCCCGGTGCACCGGGTGGACGCGGCGTGCCGGTGAGTTCCGCCTTCTGCACGTAGATCGTGCGGAGACTAGAGCCTGTCCAACCTACTTTTGCGGCATGGACCGGGGCCCGGGGCGTCTGATGGGGCCATACGAGATCGCGCAGCGCCTGGGTGTCTCGCGGCAGCGGTTCCAGCAGCTCGCCCGGTACCCCACTTTTCCGAAGCCGTACCAGGACCTTCGCGGCATGAAGGTGTGGCTTGCCGAGGACATCGAGCGTTGGATCAAGGAGCACCGCCAGCCGCGCCCGACCGAGGACGACACCCCGGGGTGAAACCCGCCAACTGAGCACGCATGTCCGTGCGTTTTCGCTCGTCGTGGCGTCGCGGGGTGGGGGCCTGACCAGTCCTCTCGCGTTGCGTGGCCGTCGGATACTCACTCGATCTTGCGCGACGCGGCTGGCACGATCCTCGGGTGAGCGACGGACTAGCGCGTGCGCGCGCCGATCTAGCTGCCGGTCGTCCCTGGAAGGCACTTGAGCGGCTGAACGGCGTCCTGGCGCATCGTCAGGATCACGAGGTGCTCGACCTTCTGGCCACGGTTCACTACGAGATGCGAGACCTGCCCGCCGCAGGTGCTCTCTGGTTCGTCCTTGGCCGCGACGATGAGGCAGCCCAACGCTCGATCTCGGCCTGGTTGGAGCAGCACCGGAATGACATCGCGCGTTGGCACAGCGTCCCCGGCCCGGTCCGGCGCAGAGTCAGCACCGCGCAACTGGAAGGCCTGAGGCGAGCGGCCGGGCAAGCGGACAAGGGCGGAACGCGAGACATTGCCCCGGCTGGCGAGCCCAGCGCACGGTGGGAGGGGATCGTGTTCGGGGGATGCGCCATCACTGTCGTTGTCTGGTTCCTGGCGATGGTGGGCATTGGGATGTGGACGGTCTTCCGGTGGATCTGGGACTGACTGTCTTCGAGATGCCGCAGACCGCACCGGATGACAACCGATGATGCGGTATATCCGGGTTCGGGGCGATGAGGCCAACTCCACCCACTGGATCATCGGGCGGAGTTGGCCCTACAGACCCGCCGAAAGCACTCTCAGTACGACTTGTCCTGGCCCAGCACGTGCTGGGCGACGAAGTTGAGGATCATCTCCCGGCTGACCGGGGCGATCCGCCCCGCCCGGACCGCGCCGAGCAGCGTCGCCACGCCGTACTCGGTGGTCATGCCGGCCCCGCCGAGGGCCTGCACGGCGGTGTCCACGGCGAGCGCGGCGGCCTCGCCGGCGGCGTACTTGGCCATGTTGCCGGAGACGCCGGCCTCCAGGTCCCGCCCGGCGTCGTAGAGGGTGGCCGCCTTGTGGATCATCAGCCGGGCCAGCTCCACCTGCACCGCCGCGTGCGCCAGCGGATGGGAGACGCCCTGGTGCGAGCCGATGCTCCGGCCAGCCCAGACCTTCCGGGTGGCGGTGTACTCACTGGCGCGCTCGATGGCGTACCGGCCGGTGCCGGCGCCCATCGCGGCGACGGTGATCCGCTCCGGATTGAGCCCGGCGAAGAGCGCCGGCAGCCCGGCGTCGAGGGACTCGCCGACCAGGGCGTCGGCGGGGAGCCGCACCTCGTCCAGGTAGAGCAGGAACTGGTTCTCCGGGGAGAGGATCTCCATGTCCAGCTTGGACCGGGTCAGCCCGGGGGCGTCGGTCGGCACGATGAACAGCGCCGGCTTCAGCTTCTGAGGAGACCCGTCCCCTGCGCCGCCCTGGCCGTCTCCGACGGCGACGCGCGCGACCACCAGCACGTACTGCGCCTCGTCGACGCCGGAGATGTAGCACTTGCGGCCCGACAGCAGCCAGTCGTCGCCGTCGCGGCGGGCCACCGTGCCGAGCCGGTGGAAGTTCGAGCCGGCTTCCGGCTCGGTGATCGCGAAGACGATCTTCTGGGTGCCGTCGGCCAGGCCGGGCAGGTGCCGCTTGCGCTGCTCGTCGGTGCCGTGCTTGTTGATCACGGTGGCGGCGATGGCGGGGGAGACCACCAGCAGCAGCAGCGGGCAGCCGGCCGCGGCCAGCTCCTCGCAGACGATGGCCAGCTCGGTGATGCCGCCGCCCCCGCCGCCGTACTCGGTGGGGATGTTGACGCCCAGGTAGCCGAGCCGACCGGCCTCGCTCCACAGCTCGCTGGTGTGCCCGCCGGCCTTCGCCTTTTCGACGAAGTAGCCGTGGCCGTACTTGCGGCCCAGCGCGCGGACGGCGTCGCGGAGCTGGTCCTGCTCGGGGGTGAGGTCGAAGTTCATGACTGAGCCTCCTCGGGGTTGACCACGGCCAGCACGGCGCCCGTGTCGACCTGACCGCCGGCCGGCACCGGCAGCTCGGCGACCACGCCGTCGGCCGGGGCGAGCACGGGATGTTCCAGCTTCATCGCTTCCAGGGTCAGCAGCAGGTCACCGGCGGAGACCCGCTGGCCGACCCGGACGTGCACCCGGGTCACCGCGCCGGGCAGCGGCGCGAGCAGCGACCCGGCGGCCAGCGCCGCGGTGGGCAGCGGGAAACGCGGCAGCTCCGCCAGGCTCGCCGCCCCGTCCGGGCCGTCCACGAAGACCGCCGACCCCACCCGGTGTACGCGGAACGCGCGCCGCACCCCGTCGACGTCCAGCACGACGCGCTGCGGGGTGGCCTCGACCAGGGCGACAGCCGGCGAGCCGCGGTCCGACGTGGTGTGGCCGGCGATCCCGCCTCGGGTCGGGTCGCTCCCGGAGACAGACGTTGCCGCCGAGGTAGCCAGTCCGGAGGCGGCGGGCGATGTCGACCAGTCGGCAAGCCGCCCCGCGCGGTCGAGACGGTAGCGGACCTCGATCTCGTTGCCGTCCGGTCCGGTGAAGCGGGCGACCTGCGGAAATGCCGGCACGTTACGCCAGCCGGAGGGGAGGCCGGCGAGCACGGGAGCCGAGGCGCGGCGGCCGGCGGCCGAGGCGAGCGCCGCTGCCAGCGCGACCAGCGGAAGTTGGTCGGCGGGCAGCAGCGGCTCGAAGACCTCGGAATGCCGGTCCAGGAAGCCGGTGTCGATGTCGACGGCGGCGAACTCCGGGCTGCGCAGGATGCGGACCAGCAGGTCCCGGTTGGTGGCCACGCCGTGCAGCTCAGCCCGAGCGAGGACGCCGGCCAGGGCACGGGCCGCCTCGGTGCGGGTGGGTGCCCAGGCGATCACCTTGGCCAGCATCGAGTCGTAGTGCACGCTCACCACCGAGCCGTTCACCACCCCGGAGTCCAGTCGCAGCCCGGGCCGCTGGAGGTTGCCGAACTCGCAGTTCACCCCAGGGATGGAGAACCGGTGCAGCGTGCCGGTAGCCGGGCGGAAGCCCTGGGCCGGATCCTCGGCGCAGAGCCGTACCTCGATCGCGTGGCCGCGCATCCAGTGCGGGTCGGTGGCCCGCTCCGGCAGCGGCTCGCCCTCGGCGACCAGCAGTTGCAGGCGGACGAGGTCCAGCCCGGTGGTCAGCTCGGTGACCGGGTGCTCAACCTGGAGGCGGGTGTTCATCTCCAGGAAGAAGATGTCCCCGTCGGGGGTGAGCAGGAACTCGACGGTCCCCGCGCCCACGTAGTCAACGGCCCGTCCGGCGGCCACCGCCGCGTCGTGCAGCCGCTCCCGCACCGCAGGGGGGAGGACGCCGGGCGCCTCCTCGACGATCTTCTGGTGCCGGCGCTGGATGGAGCAGTCCCGCACGCCGAGCGCGACCACCGTGCCGTGGCTGTCGCCGAAGATCTGCACCTCGACGTGGCGCCCGCGCTCGACGTACCGCTCGATGAAGACCGTGCCGTCGCCGAACGCGGCGGCCGCCTCGCGGCGGGCGGAGGCGACGGCCTCGGCGAGATCGGCGGCGTCGCGGACGACGCGCATGCCCCGCCCGCCGCCCCCGGCGGACGCCTTGACCAGCACCGGGAAGTCGGTGATCTCGTCGGGGTCGGTCCAGGTCGGCAGCATCGGCACGCCCGCCTCGGCGAGCAGCGCCTTCGCCTCCATCTTGTCGCCCATCGCGGCGATCGCCTTCGCCGGCGGGCCGACCCAGGTCAGCCCCGCGTCGGTGACCGCCGCCGCGAACTCGGCGTTCTCGGCGAGGAAGCCGTAGCCCGGGTGGACGGCGTCCGCGCCGGCCCGGCGGGCCGCGTCGAGGATCCCCTCCACCCGCAGGTACGTCTCGGCGGGCGTGTTGCCCGGCAGGCGTACCGCGTGGTCGGCGTCGGCGACGAACGGCGCGTCGGCGTCCGCGTCGGAGTGCACGGCGACCGTCTGGACGCCGAGCGCCCGGCAGGTGGCGAAGACCCGACGGGCGATCTCCCCCCGGTTGGCCACGAGCAGTCTGGTGATCATGAGTGCCAACCCCTCACATCCGGAAGACGCCGAACCCGTCGGCGCCCTTCACCGGTCCGTTGTGGATCGCCGACAGGCAGAGCCCGAGGACGGTCCGGGTGTCCCGGGGGTCGATCACCCCGTCGTCGTAGAGCCGGCCGGAGAGGAAGAGCGCCCCGGACTGGGACTCGATCTGCTGCTCGACCATCATCCGCATCGCCGCGTCGGAGTCCTCGTCGTAGTCGCGGCCCCGCGCGGCGGCGGCCTGCCGGGCGACGATGGAGAGCACCCCGGCCAGCTGCGCCGGCCCCATCACCGCCGACTTGGCGTTCGGCCAGGTGAAGAGGAACCGCGGCTCGTACGCCCGCCCGCACATGCCGTAGTTGCCGGCGCCGTAGGAGGCGCCCAGGTTGACCGTCAGGTGCGGCACCGTCGAGTTCGACACCGCGTTGATCATCAGGGCGCCGTGCTTGATGATGCCGCGCTGCTCGTACTCGGTACCGACCATGTAGCCGGTGGTGTTCTGGAGGAAGACCAGCGGGGTGTCGGCGGCGTTGGCGAGCTGGATGAACTGGGCCGCCTTCTGCGCCTCCTCGCTGAACAGCACGCCCCGGGCGTTGGCCAGCACGCCGACCGGCCACCCGTGCAGCTCGCCCCACCCGGTGACCAGGGCGGTGCCGTAGTTCGGCTTGAACTCGTCGAACTCGCTGCCGTCCAGCACCCGGGCGAGCACCTCACGGGGGTCGAACGGCACCTTCAGGTCGGCGCTGGCGATGCCGAGCAGCTCCTCCGGGTCGTACTTCGGGGGCTGCGGCACCGGGTTGCGCGGCGGCGGGCCCTGCTTGCGCCAGTTCAACCGGCGTACGCACTGCCGGGCCAGCCGGATGCCGTCCCGCTCGTCAGAGGCCAGGAAATCGGCCAGGCCGGACTTCGCGGCGTGCATGGCGGCCCCGCCCAGCGACTCGTCGTCGGTCACCTCACCGGTGGCCATCTTCACCAGCGGCGGTCCGGCCAGGTAGACCTGCGACCGGTCCCGGATCATGATGGTGAAGTCGGACATCCCCGGCACGTACGCGCCGCCGGCGGTGGCGTTGCCGAAGACCACGCTGACCGTGGGGATCTTCGCCGCGGAGAGCCGGGTCAGGTCGCGGAAGACCCGCCCGCCGGGGATGAAGATCTCCGCCTGGGTGGGCAGGTCCGCCCCGGCCGACTCCACCAGGTTGACCATCGGCAGCCGGTTGGCGAGGGCGATCTCGCCGGCCCGCCGGGTCTTCGCGAGCGACCACGGGTTGACCGCGCCGCCGCGCACCGTCGGGTCGTTGGCGACGACCAGGCACTCCACGCCCTCGACCACGCCGATCCCGGTCACCACGCTCGCCCCGACGGGGAAGTCGGTGCCGAAGGCGGCCACCGGGGACAGCTCCAGGAACGGGCTGTCGGGGTCGAGGAGCAGCTCGATCCGCTCCCGGGGGAGCAGCTTGCCGCGCCGGCGGTGCCGGGTCACGTACTTCTCGCCGCCGCCCGCCCGGGCCTGGCCGAGCGCGGCGTCCAGTTCGGCGAGGCGGTCCAGCAGGGCCTCGCGGTTGGCCCGGTAGGCCGGCGAGGACGGGTCGATCGCGCTGTCCAGTGTGGTCACAGGCCCATGCCCTTCGCGATGATCTCGTTCATGATCTCGGTGGTGCCGCCGCCGATACCGAGGATCCGGGCGTCCCGGTAGTGCCGTTCCACCTCGGCGTCGCGCAGGTAGCCGAAGCCGCCGTGCAGTTGCAACGCCTGGTCGACCACCTGGTCGCAGGCGGCGACCGCGACGTTCTTCGCCATCGCCACCTCGGTCACCACGGGCTCGCCGGCCGCGACCCGGGCCGCCACGTCGTGCACGTACGCCCGGGCGGCCTCCGCCCGGGTGTGCATCTCCGCCAGCCGGTGCCGGACGAGCTGTCGACCGGCCAGCGGCCGACCGAAGGTGGTCCGGTCCCGGCACCACCGCACGGTCAGCTCCACGCAGCGCTGCGCCGTGGCGTACGCCTGGGTGGCCAGCGAGAGCCGCTCCGCGGCGAAGTGCTGCATGATCGCCAGGAAGCCGGTGTCCTCCTCGCCGATCCGGTTGCTCACCGGCACCCGGACGTCGACGAAGGAGAGCTCGGCGGTGTCCGAGCAGTGCCAGCCCAGCTTCTCCAGCCGGCGTCCCACGTTGAAGCCCGGCGTGCCCTGGTCGATCACCAACAGGGTCAGCTCGCCGCTGCCGGGGAAGTCGGCGCAGACCGCGGTGGTCACGAAGTCGGCCCGGACGCCGCTGGTGATGTACGTCTTCGACCCGTTCACCACGTAGTGGTCGCCGTCCCGGCGGGCGGTGGTGCGGATCGCGGCGACGTCCGAGCCGCCGTCCGGCTCGGTGATCGCCAGTGCGCCGATCATCGTCCCGGCCAGGGTCGGGCGGACGTACCGGTCGATCAGGTCGTCGTCGGTCGCCCGCTCCGTGCCGAGCCGGCCGCCGAGTGAGCCACCGAGCCGGCCGCCGGCCGCGGCGACCATGTGCGGCAGCGCGATGCCGTGCGTGAAGAGCGCCGCCACCAGCCCGGACGAGCCACCCGAACGGATGATCTCCTCGGTGACGATGATCGAGTCGAGCAGGTCACCGCCGCTGCCGCCGACCTGCTCGGGGAAGCCGATGCCGAGCAGGCCGATCTTCGCGGCGGTGGCGTGCAGCTCGCGGGGGACCTCACCGGCCCGCTCCCAGTCGTCCAGGTGCGGCAGCACCTCCCGGGTCACGAACGCCCGGGTCAGTTCCCGCAACTGCCGCCGCTCCGGCGTGTCCACGATGGTCATACCGCCACCTCCCGGGCGGTCCCGGAGCGGCTGGCGGCGGCCTGCTCGGGCGGGTCGGGTGACAGCTCGACCGGCAGCTCCACCACGCGGGAGCGCAGCAGCTCGCCCAACGCCTTGGCCTGCGGGTCGAACCGGGTGGAGGCGGCCACCCCCGGCCCGAGCAGCCCGCGGATCACGAAGTTCACCGCCCGCAGGTTCGGCAGTTCGTACCGTTCGACGGTCAGCTCGGCGGTCTCCGGCAGCAGCCCCGCCAGCCGCTCGACGGTGAGCCAGCCGCGCAGCCAGGCCCAGGTGGCGTCGGTGCGCGCCCAGACGCCGAGGTTGGCGTCGCCACCCTTGTCGCCCGAGCGCGCCCCGACCAGCTCACCCAGCGGCCCGCGCCGACCGGTGGTCGAGGACGGGGCCTCCGCCGACGCCTGCGGCTGCGCCGGCGGCTCCTGCGCGCAGGTGACGGGCGGCGGCGGGATCGGCACCCGCTCGCCGTCGGGCAGCACCGCGACGTGGGGCACCGCCTCCTGCGGCACGAAGTCGGCGGTGAAGACGCCGTACGGGGTGGCGTCGCCGGGCAGGGTGGTCAGCGTGCAGCCCGGGTAGGAGGCCAGCGCCAGCTCCACCGCGGCGGCCGAGAACGCCCGCCCGGCCCGCGCCTTGTCACCGTCGCGCAGGTGTACGTGCAGCAGCGCGCTCGCCGCCTCGGTGTCGCCGGTGTCCGGATGATCGGTGCGGGCCAGGGTGAACTCCAGCCCGTCCGCGCCGACCGCCTCCTCGAGCTGCCGGCGGACCAGGGCCGCCTTGGCCGGGATGTCGAGCCCGCAGAGCACGAACGTCATCGAGTTGCGGAAGCCGCCGAGGTTGTTGATCCCGACCTTCAGGGTGTCCGGCGGCGGGGTGCCCCGCACGCCGCTGACCCGTACCCGGTCGGGACCGTCCGGCCGGAGGGAGACGCTGTCCAGCCGGGTCACCACGTCCGGGCCCAGGTACGCCGGTCCGGCCACCTCGTACAGCAGTTGGGCGGTGACCGTCTCCACGGTGACCGCGCCGCCGGTGCCGGGGTGCTTGGTGAGCACCGAGGAGCCGTCCGGGTGGATCTCCGCGATCGGGAAGCCGGGCCGGTGGCCGCCGTCGGGTAGTTCGGTGAAGAAGCTGAAGTTGCCGCCGGTGGCCTGCGCCCCGCACTCGATCAGGTGCCCGGCGACGGTCGCCCCGGCCAGCGCGTCCAGGTCGTACCGTCCCCAGCCGAACCGGGCGATCGCCGGCCCGACCGCCAGCGAGGCGTCGGTGACCCGCCCGGTGACCACCACGTCCGCCCCGGCGTCGAGGCAGGCCGCGATGCCGAACGCGCCGAGGTAGGCGTTGGCGGTCAACGCGTCCGGCCGGGCCAGCGCGTCGCCTTCGACGTACCCGATCCGGGCGGTGAGGCCGAGCCGGTCGGCGAGCGTGCCGATCGCAGCGGCCAGGCCGGCGGGGTTGAGGCCGCCGGCGTTCGTCACGATCCGCACACCCCGGTCCAGGGCGGTGCCGAGGACGCCTTCGAGCTGGCGGAGGAAGGTCCGGGCGTAGCCGAGGGACGGATCCCGCATCCGGTCCCGGCCCAGGATCAGCATGGTCAGCTCGGCCAGGTAGTCGCCGGTGAGCACGTCCAGCTCGCCGCCGTCGAGCATCTCCTGCCAGGCGGCGAACCGGTCGCCGTAGAAGCCGGACGCGTTGCCGACCCGCAGCACCGCGCTCATGCCCGCGCTCCCGCCCGGCGCCCGGCCCCCGGCTTCCGCCCGGCGCCGGGCGGTCCCGCGAACGCCTGCGCCACGTCCAGCCACTCGTCGGCGGTCGGCCCGGTGGCGACCAGGGCGAGGTCGGCGCGGTGCCGGCGCTGGGTGACCAGCAGGCAGAAGTCGAGCGCCGGCCCGGCGACCTGGTCGGCGGCGTCCGCCGGCCCGAAGGCCCAGGTGGATCCGTCGGGCGCGGTCAGCGTGACCCGCACCGGCGCCGTCGGCGCCGCGCGGCCGTGGGCGGCGAAGCCGTGCCCGAGGGTACGGAAGCCGAGGTGTGCGACGTGCCGGAGCCGGGCCGTCGGAGTACGGGTGACGCCGAGCGCTTCGGCGACGTCCTCGCCGTGCGCCCAGGTCTCCATGATCCGGGCGGTGGCCATCGAGGTGGCCGACATGCGGGTGCCGTACCAGGGCAGCTTCTCTCCGGGCGGGACGGCGGCGAGGGCCTCGGCGAGCGCGGTGCGGCCGGACCGCCAGCGGGCGAGCAGTCGGGCCGAGGGCGCGAGGAACTCCGCCGCGCCGTCGTCGACCAGGCGGGCCGGGTCCGGCGCGGCGATGACCGAGCCGTAGAAGGCGGCCGGGTCGGTCGCGGCGAGTCGGGCCACGTGGTCGGTCCAGGCCAGGTGGGCGATCTGGTGGGCGATCGTCCAGCCGGGCGCCGGTGTGGGCCGCCGCCAGGCGTCCGGGGGCAGCGCGACGACCAGGGCGTCGAGCTGCGCGGACTCGGCGGCCAGGTCCGCGAGCAGTGCTGTCAGGTCGACCATGGTGCCTCCGGGCTGGTGATGCCGGTCAGGGCGGGTGGGTCACTGCCTCACACGGTCGACCCGGCCGGGCGGCGCGGCCGCTGCCGGCGCCGCCGCGTCCGGGACTCTCGCCGCCGATCGGTGCCCCTCGACCGGCGGTGAGTCGGGCGTGAGGAGGGTGGCGAGCTGCCGCTTCCAGGTGTGCAGCAGGGCGGTGCGGCGGGCCGAGTCGTCGTTGAGCAGGTTGGCGACGCCCAGCCCGCGGAGCAGGTCGAGGGTGGCCTGGACCGCCTCCCGTACGCCGGGCCGGCGTTCGTCCACATCGAGCAGCGCGACGGTGAGTCGGTGCATCTCCCGGCCGACCCGGGCCTCCAGCGGCACCAGGGCGTCGCGGAGTTCGGCGTCGGTGCGGGCGGCCACCCAGAGTTCGAGGGCGGCGACGAAGAGCGGCCCGGTGAAGGCCGCGCCGAGCAGGTCGATCACCCGGTCGAGTCGTTGCGGCCCGGCGGGCAGCCCCTCCGCCTCGGTGCGCAGCTCGTCCGCCCGCCGGTCGGCGAGGTGCGCGACGGCGGCGGTGACCAGGGCGGCCTTGGTGGGGTAGTGGTGCAGCTGGGCGCCGCGCGAAACCCCGGCCCGGGCGGCGACGACTGTGGTCGTGGTGCCGGACCAACCGTGCTCCACCAGGCAGTCGACGGTCGCCTCCAGCAGCCGGGCCTGGGTGGCGCGGCTGCGCTCCTGCTGAGGGACGCGCGTCGATGCGGTGGACACGGGGACAGCGTGCCGCCCCCGAAACAAACAGTCAAGACTGACTTTTTCCCACCCCGCCCGTCGCCCACCCCGCCCGTCGCCCAGCCCGCCCGTCACCCGCTCCGCCCGGCCATCGCCCTGCCGCCGCTGCTGCTCCGGCCCTTGTCGTGGTGTTGCCATCCTTTAGAGCTGATGACGTAAACGACTCAGCGGGCGATCCGTTTACGTCATCAGCTCTAAAGGATCCGCCAGTGAACTGGGCGATGGGATGAGCACCGGGCAGCCGCCCCCGCCCACTGCGCGCCGCGCTCCACCGCAGCGCCCGCGCGGGCCGGATCGGTCGCACGGCACGGCATCGGCCTTGCCACCGCGCCGCGCCGCTCTCACGCCGTCGCGCGGGCCGGCCGCCGTCGCACGGGCCGCAAAGCCATCGCACGGCCCACGCCATCGCACGGCCCACGCCATGGCGTGGGCCGCAAAGCCATGGCACGGGCCGCACGCCATGCACCCGCTCGGGAGGTCCGCCGGGGGTCAGCGACCGTCCCGGGGGCCGAAGGCGGTGAGTGCGTCGGCGTCGCTGTGCCGGGAGCGGAGGTACTCGTCGGCCCACTCGGCCGCGTCGGGGAAATCCGACTCGGCGGCGACGCGGACGCAGGCGGCATCCACGTCGTACGGGGTGCGGCGCAGTTGCACGCCCGGTCCGAGCAGGGCCCACCACGCCCCGGCGCCGCCGTACGGCATGCCGACGCTGCCCGGGTTGACCACCAGCCGGCGGTGAGCCAGGCGGGTGAACGGCATGTGGGTGTGCCCGCAGACGACGGTGCCCACCTCGGCCGGCACCCCGGCGAGCACCTCCGCCCAGCGGTCCATCCGGGAGTCGACGAGCACCACCTCCTCGTCGTCCCGGGGCGTGGCGTGGCAGAAGAGCACCGGACCGAGGCCGGCCACCTCCAGGGTCACCGTCAGCGGCAGCGCCGCCAGCCGGGCCACCTGGTCGTCACGGAGCTGCCCGGCGGCCCAGTTGGAGATCTCGATCGAAGCGGGTCGGCCGGCCCGGGCCCCGACCAGTTCCCGGTCGGCGTTGCCCCCGACCCAGCAGGCCCGGTCGCCGAGGCCGGCGAGCAGGTCCAGGACCTCGACCGGCTGCGGGCCGGCCGCGATGTCGTCGGTGAGCACGACCAGGTCGGCGGTGGCGACGTCCGGCTCGGCCAGCACGGCCGCCAGCGCCCCGTGGACGTCGGAGAGGACGGCTACGCGTTCCAGCATGCGGCCACCGTGCCGGGCGGGCGCCGTCGGTGTCGAGGAATTCTGCGGCCGGCAGAGCAGCCCGGACACGACGAGGCCAGGGACACCTCGCGGTGTCCCTGGCCTGGTCGTCGATCGGTCAGACCCGCGCGCGGCGGGCCAGGCGCTCCGGGTCGAGGATGATGATGCTCTTGCCGTCCAGGCGCAGCCAGCCACGCGAGGCGAAGTCGGCGAGCGCCTTGTTGACGGTCTCCCGGGAGGCGCCGACCAGCTGGGCGATCTCCTCCTGGGTCAGGTCGTGGGTCACCCGCAGCACGCCGCCGTCGCGGGTGCCGAAGCGGCCGGCCATCTGGAGCAGGTTCTTGGCGACCCGGCCCGGCACGTCCGTGAAGATCAGGTCGGCCAGCGAGTCGTTGGTCCGGCGAAGCCGGCGGGCCAGCACCCGCAGCAACTGCTCGGCGATCTCGGGCCGGTTGTTCAGCCAGGGCCGCAGCGCCTGCTTGCGCAGCCGCACCAGTCGGGTGTCGGTCACCGCGGTGGCGGTCGCCGTACGCGGACCGGGGTCGAAGAGCGACAACTCGCCGACCATGTCCGACGGGCCCATCACCGCGATCAGGTTCTGCCGGCCGTCGGCCGCCCGACGCCCGACCTTGATCTTGCCCGACAGGAGGATGTAGAGACTGTCGCCGGGCTCGCCCTCGTTGAACACGATCTCGCCCTTGCGGACGTCGATCGTCTCCATCTCCTTGGCGAGCGCCTCGGCAGCCTCCGGGTCGACACCCTGGAAGATCCCGCTGCGGGCCAGTACCTCGTCCATCGCGCACCTCCGGTTGCGCGTGCCGTCCGTCGGCCGGGTCCGCCGTCCGCTGATCCCTCGCGCGCCGCCAAGTCTAGGCGCACGTGAGCACGAATCAGACCCGCACCCCTGGAATCTTGATCGTTGGACGTAACCTCCGCGCCCTGATCAGGACTAGTATCGCCCGCTCCCGCCCGGGTGGTCACCGGCCGTCGCCGCCGCGGGTCGTAGGGTGACCGGCGTGCTGAGCGAGCCCGTGCTGACCACCCGCCCCGAGGACGGGTGCGATCCGCCGTTGCTGGTGTGGCGCGCCGACCGACCGCTGCGGGCGATCAGCTCCGCCGCGCTGGGCGGGGGCATCGGCGTACGGCGGTGGGTGGTCAACGCGACCGTGCCCATGTCGTACCACCGGGACGACCCCGCGGCCCACCTGGCCGGGCTGGCCGACGGCCTCGGCCTGGCCGGGCCCGGGGTCGGCCTGCTCACCGGGGTCGACGTCGCGGAGGTGGTGGCCCGGGCCGACACCGGCGTGCGGGCCTGGGCGACGGTCGGGCTCGGCACCCCGGTCTGGGCCGCGGCACCCGCCCCGGCGGCACCGGCCCAGCGAGTCGGCACGGTCAACATCGTGGTGTACGTCCCGGCGGCGCTCTCCGACGCCGCCCTGGTCAACGCCGTCGCCACCGTGACGGAGGCGAAGGCGCAGGCGATCTGGGAGCTGGGGCTGCCCGCCACCGGCACCCCCACCGACGCGGTCACCGTGCTCTGCCCGGTCGGCGGCCCGGCCGAGCCCTACGGCGGTCCCCGGTCCGCCTGGGGCGCCCCGCTCGCCCGTGCCGTCCACGCCGCCGTCCTCGACGGCGGTTCCGTCCCCTGCGTCCCCTGGTCCGACAAGCGGACGGGCTGAAGTTCCGTCCGATCGGCCCGTCGTCGGAGCGTTCACCGCCCGGTAGCGTCGCGGGCGATGTACGCTGCCGCCCCCCTCAGCCCCCGCCGTCGCCCGCGAGCCCTGCTCGCCCTCGGTGTGCTCCTCGCCGTGCTCGTCGCCGGATGCAGTGGGCCCGACACCACGGCCCCCGCCTGGCAGCCGGGCGGAGGTGGCGGGACCACCAGCTCCCCGGCGCCCGGCGACAAGCCGACCGACGCGCCGGCCGGCGGCGAGATCACGCTCTCTGCAACCGGTGACATCGTCATGGGCATGGCCCCCTCCCGGCTGCCCGCCAACGGCGGCAAGGGCTTCTTCGACGAGGTCAAGGGCGCGCTCGAGGCCGACCTCGTGATGGGGAACCTGGAGGAGCCGCTCACCGAGGACACCGGCGCGGGCAAGTGCGGTGCCGACTCCACCGCGTGCTTCCAGTTCCGGGCCCCGCCCGGCTACGCCGCCCACCTGCGCGACGCCGGCTTCGAGCTGCTCAACCAGGCCAACAACCACGGGTACGACTACGGCAAGGCCGGCTACGAGAACACCCGGCAGGCGCTGGAGGAGCACGGGCTCAAGCACACCGGCGCGCCGGACCAGATCACCGTGGTCGACGTCAAGGGCGTCAAGGTGGCCGTCCTCGGCTTCTCCTCGTACCCCTGGTCGAACAGCCTGACCGACATCGACGCGGCGAAGGCGGTCGTCGAGAAGGCCGCCACCCAGGCCGACGTGGTCGTGGTGCAGGTGCACATGGGCGCCGAGGGCGCAGACAAGACCCGGGTCAAGCCGGGCACCGAGATCTTCTACGGCGAGAACCGGGGCGATCCGGTGAAGTTCTCCCACGCGGTGATCGACGCCGGGGCCGACCTGGTGGTCGGGCACGGTCCGCACGTGCTGCGCGGGATGGAGTTCTACCAGGGTCGGCTGATCGCCTACAGCCTCGGCAACTTCGCCGGTGGCGCCCGGTCGCTGAACCCGTCCGGCCGGCTGGGCTGGGGCGGGGTGCTCAAGGTGTCGCTCAAGCCGGACGGCAGCTACGCCGGCGGCTCGTTCACCTCGACCCGGATGAACTCGGTGGGCAAGCCCACCATGGACCCGGCCGACCAGGGGCTCGGGTTGATCACGCAGGTCAGCCGCAGCGACTTCCCGCGCACCGGGGCCCGGTTCGACAGCTCCGGCAAGATCAGCGCGCCCTCGGCCGGCTGACCCGGCGGCCACCGGGCGTGGGCCCGGCGGGTGGTCGTCCCGGCGACGTAGGCTGGCCGGCGTGACCGAGAGCTTCCCCGGCCGGGCCGAGACGGACCTCGGCCGTACCCGTCGCGCCCGCCGGATCGGCCGGGCGCTGACCGAGGCGCACCCCGACGCGCACTGTGAACTGGACCACTCCAACGCCCTGGAGCTGGCCGTCGCCACGATCCTCTCCGCGCAGTGCACCGACAAGAAGGTCAACGAGGTCACCCCGAAGCTCTTCGTCCGCTACCCGACGGCGGCCGACTACGCCGGGGCCGACCGGACGGAGCTGGAGGAGCTGATCCGGCCGACCGGCTTCTACCGCAACAAGACCGACTCCCTGATCAAGCTGGGTCAGGCCCTCGTCGAGCGGTACGACGGACGGGTCCCCGGCAAGCTGGTCGACCTGGTGACGCTCGCCGGGATCGGCCGCAAGACGGCCAACGTCATCCTCGGCAACGCCTTCGACGTCCCCGGCATCACCGTCGACACCCACTTCCAGCGGCTGGTGCAGCGGTGGCGGCTGACCGCGCAGACCGACCCGGTGAAGATCGAACACGAGATCGGGGCGCTCTTCCCGAAGCGGGAGTGGACCATGCTCTCGCACCGGATCATCTTCCACGGCCGGCGGGTCTGCCACGCCCGCAAGCCCGCCTGCGGCGCGTGCACGCTGGCGAAGCTCTGCCCCTCCTACGGGACCGGGCCCACCGAGCCGGCCGCCGCCGCCAAGCTGCTCAAGGGCCCCCGCGCCCGGGACCTCGCGGTCGCCGCCGGGGTGGACCCGGAGCTGGTCCCGCAGCAGGCCGTCGCCGCGGAGGTGCCGTGAACCGCCGATTCGCCGCCCTGCTCGTCCCGGTGCTCCTCGCCGTCGCCGGCTGCACCGCCACCGAACAGGGCGCCCCGCCCCCATCGGCCACTCGGGCCGAACGGCCGTCCCCGTTCGCCGACTGCGCCACGCTCACCAGCGCGCCCGCGGCGACCGGCGCCGCCACCTCGGCCTCGACCGGCGACGCCGGTGCGCGCCTGCCCGAGCTCTCCCTCTCCTGCTTCACCGGCGGCGCCCCGGTGGCGCTGCGCGACGTGCGCGGCCCGCTCGTGGTCAACCTCTGGGCGTCCTGGTGCGCGCCCTGCCGCCAGGAACTGCCCGCCTTCCAACGGCTCAGCGAGCGCTCCGCCGGGAAACTCCAGGTGCTCGGCGTCAACAACCGGGACAGTCGGGGCGGCGCCCAGTCCATCGGGGAGGACTTCGGCGTGCGGTTCCCGATGCTGTTCGACCAGGGCGGTGCGCTGCAACGGGAGCTGAAGCGCAACGCCATGCCGCTGACCTTGCTCGTCGACGTCGGCGGGCGGATCCGCCACGTCGACTCCAGCGGCGCCCTCGACGACGCCCGCCTCACCGAGCTGGTGCGCCGGCACCTCGGCGTGGAGGTGGCACCGTGAGCGTGAGGAGTGAGCCGGGTTTGCGAGCCCCGCAGTCGCGAACCGAGGAGGCACCGTGAGCGGCCGCCCACCGGGCTGGATCGACCCGCTGCTGAACCGGCTCGGCACCGCCCGGACCGAGGACTTCACCCGGCTCACCACCCCCGAGGAGGGCGGCCGGGAGAGCGCGGTGCTGGTGCTGCTCGGCGAGGAACCCGCGACCGGCCCCGACGTGCTGGTGCTCCAGCGGGCCGCGACCCTGCGCAACCACGCCGGTCAGCCGGCCTTCCCCGGCGGCGCCGCCGACCCGGAGGACGCCGACGCGTCCGCCACCGCGCTGCGCGAGGCGAACGAGGAGGTGGGCCTCGACCCGGCCAGCGTCACCGTCCTGGCCGAACTGCCCCGGCTCTGGATCCCGGTGAGCGACTTCGTGGTGACCCCGGTGCTGGCCTGGTGGCACGCCCCGCACCCGGTGCACCCTCGGGAACCGGCCGAGGTGGCACACGTGGCCCGGCTGCCGGTCGCCGAGCTGGTCGACCCGGAGAACCGGCTGCGGGTACGCCATCCCAGCGGTTGGATCGGCCCGGCCTTCTCCGTCCGGGGGATGCTGGTCTGGGGCTTCACCGCCGGGGTGATCGCCACGCTGCTGGAGATGGGCGGCTGGGCCCGCCCGTGGTCGCGGCACCGGGTGATCGAGCTGCCGCCGCCCGTCGCCGCTCCGGCGCCCTCCGCCGGCACCGACGAGGTCGACGAGATGGCTGGTCCGCTTACCTGACGGTCACGTTCCGCAAGCGGTGGCCGTGCCCGGTGCCCGGTGCCCGTACCCTTGACCCGTGTCCGCCGTGGATCTCGTACTGCTCCTGCTCATGCTCGTGTTCGCGATCAGCGGATACCGTCAGGGCTTCGTCATCGGAGCGCTGTCGTTCTCCGGGTTCTTCCTGGGCGCGCTCGTCGGCCTCCAGGTCGGCCCGATGATGGCCCGCCAGTTCGTCGACAGCGGCACCCGGGTGCTGATCTCGCTGATCGCCGTCTTCGGGCTGGCCGTGCTCGGCCAGGCGCTGGCCGGCTGGCTCGGCTCGCACCTGCGCCGCACCATCACCAACGACGTGGCCAAGCGGGCCGACGACGTGGGTGGGGCGTTCGTCTCGATCTTCGCGGTGATGATGGTGGCCTGGCTGGTCGCCGTGCCGCTCGGCTCGTCGTCGTTGCCCTGGCTGGCCGCGTCGGTCAAGAACAGCGCCCTGCTGAACGTGGTGGACACCGTGCTGCCGGACCGGGCCCAGGAGCTCTCCACCGCCCTGCGGGACACGGTCGACACCAACGGCTTCCCGGAGGTCTTCAACGGACTCGGCCGTACCTCGGCGCGGCAGGTCTCCCCGCCGGACCCGGCGCTCGCCGGCTCCCAGGTGGTGGCGAACAGCCAGCGCGCGGTGGTCAAGGTGCTGGGCTCCGCGCCCAGTTGCGCCCGCCGCATCGAGGGCTCCGGTTTCGTGTACGCGGACGACCGGGTGATGACCAACGCGCACGTCGTCGCCGGCACCCGTTCCGTCGCGGTCGAGCTGCGCGGTGACCGGTACGACGGCCAGGTGGTCGTCTACGACCCGGACCGGGACCTCGCCGTGCTGTACGTGCCGGGGCTGCCCGGCCCGTCGCTGCGCTTCGCCGCCGGGCAGGCCGGCAGCGGCGCCGACGCGATCGTGCTGGGCTTCCCCCTGGACGGCCCGTACGACGCCCGGCCGGCCCGGGTACGTGACGTCGACCGGATCACCGGGCCCGACATCTACTCCTCCGGGGACGTGACCCGGGAGATCTACACGATCCGGGCGCTGGTGCGCAGCGGCAACTCCGGCGGCCCGCTGGTCTCCTCGAACGGCCTCGTCCTCGGGGTGATCTTCGCGGCCGCCGCGGACGACCCGAACACCGGCTTCGCGGTGACCGCCGCGGAGGCCCGGTCGGTGGCGCTGGCCGGCGCGGAGCGTACCCGTGGGGTGGGCACCGGCGAGTGCACCTGAGGCACGTTCCGGGTCACCAGCATCCGCCGGACTACGCTCGCGGCCCGTCCGGGTCGGCCAGCTCCGGCTCCACCCCCTCGGTGGCGGGTCGCGTCGGCCGCAACCCGACCTGCCCCCGCCAGGTGGTGAACGCGGCGGCGGTCCCGGCCACCACCGCCACCCCGAGCACCCAGCCGCCCACCACGTCGCTGGTCCAGTGCACGCCGAGCGCGATCCGGCTCCACCCGGTGACCACGGTGAGCAGCACCGCCGCCAGCCACAACGCGAGGCGCGACCCCGGCCGGTCCCGGGTGAACGGCAGGAAGACCAGCAGCAGCACCCCGGCGGCCAGCGCGGCGTTCAGCGCGTGCCCCGACGGGAAGGCGAAGCCGGCCGCCCGGGCCACCGGGTCCAGCAGGTCGGGGCGGTGCCGGCCGACGAGGAGCTTCAGCAGCGCGCCGAGCAGCCCACCGACGGCCATCGTGGTGACCACCCAGAGCGCCAGCCGCCGCGCCCGGCGATGCCACAACCAGACCACCACGGCGAGCGCGGCGATTCGCAGCGGCCCCGGACCGAAGACGTTCGTCCACACCGTCATCGCCCGCACCCAAGCCGGATGGTCGAGGGCGTAGCCGTGCAGCGCGTGGGTGACCGTGGCGTCCAGGTCGTGCAGCGGCGGCCACGCCCCCAGCACCAGCACGGCGAGCAGCCCGAACGGCACCAGCACGAGGAACGTCGCGACCGAGGCCAGGGTCAGCCGTAATCCCAGCGAATGGTCCGCGTCGAGGCGCCGCTCCCACCAGGACCGGTCGCCGGGGCGAACGGGTGTGTGCTGACCGGGCGAATTCATGCCGCGTCCACTACCCAGCCGGGAACCGGATCAGACCGGCTCTCAGCGACCTCGCAGCCGGAACCGGCGGATCATCAGCGCGGTGCCGGTGACCAGGGCGGCCAGGATGGCGACGCCGGTCCAGAGCCGCCGGGGAGCCGGTTCCTCGCCGGCGCCGGCCGGCTGAGCCGTCCACCGGGTCTGCTGCCGGGGAGCGGTGAAGCCGAGCGGGTCCGCGCCGGTGCCTCCGGCTTGGGCGTCGTCGGCGGAACCGGGCGCCGGGCCGAACCCGACCACGCCGGGGGAGTCGTTGTCGTCCAGGGGGTTGTGGTGCACCAGCGGCACGTCCGCCGTCAGCGCGGCGACCGGGTCGACGAGGCCGTACCCGAAGCGGTCGTCCCGGCCGGTGGGGCCGATGTCCCGCGCGGTGGTCAGCAGCCGGTTGACCACGTCCCCGGCGGACATCTGCGGGTAGCGGGACCGGATGAGCGCGGCGGCGGCCGCCACCAGCGGGGCGGCGAAGCTGGTGCCCTGCACCCCCCAGTAGCCGCCGGGCGGCCGGGCCCCGACCAGACCGGTGGCCGGGGCGCTGAGGATGGTGGCGCGCCCGGTGATCGACCCGGGCCAGAGGTTCTCGCTGTCGCGTTCCAGGCCGGCCACCGCGATCACGCCCGGCTCCCGGGCCGGGTACCAGACCTTCGGGCTGTCGGAGGTGGCGACGTTGCCGGTGCAGGCCACCACGACCACGTCCCGGGCGAAGGCGTAGTCGAGCGCGGCGGCGAGCGCCGGGCTGTCACCGCTGCCGCCGAGGGACAGGTTGATCACCCGGGCGCCGTTGTCGACCGCCCAGCGCACCCCCTTGGCGACGATCATCGCGTCGTCGTAGCGGTTCTCGTCGTCGAGGACCCGGACCGGCAGGATGCGCGCGTCGGGCGCCAGCCCGACCACGCCCCGCTTGTCGTCGCTGCGCCCGGCGATCAGGCTGGCCACCGTGGTGCCGTGACCCACCGGGTCCGGCTGGGTGGTGCCGCCCGGGGACACCAGGTCGGTGCCGGGCAGCACCTGGCCCACCAGGTCCGGGTGGGAGGCGTCCACCCCGGAGTCGACCACCGCGACCGTCACCCCACGACCGGTGGAGCTGCGCCACGCCGCTTCCGCCCGCAACTGGTCGAGCTGGAACTGGTCGTCGCGGACCCGGTCGGCCCGGGCCGTCGTGTCCACCGGCGCGAAGCGGGGCGCGGCCAACGCCGCGTGGGTGACCGGCGCGGCGACGCTGACCGGCGGGGACGCGGCGGCCGACGCCGGCGGCGGGGGCGCGCCGACGAGCGTCACGGCGGTCGCCGCCACCCCGATCAGCGCGCGCCCGGCGAACCGGTGCAGCGCCGCCGGGGAGCCGTGCCGAAGCCTGGTCACATCCTCCGCCATTCATCGCGACAGACACATGCTGCTGGGAGATTACCGGGTTTCACCGCCACCACGGGACGTTCCACTCACTCGCGTCACGGTGGCGGCAGGTGCGCCAGCTGGACCAGCCGTACGCCCTCGCGACGGGTGACCAGCCGGCCCCGCCCCGGGGGCAGCGGGCCGGGGCGGACCGGACCGACCAGCTGCCCCTCGTCCGGGCTGCCGCTCATCACCAGCCCGGCCGTCGACAGCTCCCGCAACCGCTGGATGATCGGCTCGTACTGGGCCCGGGCGGCGCCGCCGGAACGGCGGACCAGCACCAGGTGCAGGCCGATGTCGCGGGCCTGCGGCAGGTGCTCCGTCAGCCCGTGCAGCGGGTTCGCCGGGCCGCTGGCCACCAGGTCGTAGTCGTCCACCAGCACGAACAGCTCCGGTCCCGACCACCAGGACCGCTCCCGCAACTGCGCCGGGGTCACCTCCGGGCCGGGCATCCGGCGCTGCATGTAACCGGCGACCGACTCGACCAGCTCGGCGGTGTGCGCCGCGGCGCTGCCGTACCCGATGACGTGCGGCTCGTCGGTGAGGGGTTGGAGGCTGCGCCGGTAGTCCACCAGCAGGATCCGGGCCTGCTCCGGGGTGAACCGGTCGATGATAGAGGTGGCCAGCGCGCGGAGGAACGACGACTTGCCGCACTCCGCGTCGCCGAAGACCACGAAGTGCGGTTCGCTGGCGAAGTCCAGCAGCACCGGACGCAGGTCCGCCTCCGCGACCCCGATCGGGAAGGCCAGCCCGGTGGCGGCGGAGCGGTCCAGCTCGGCGTACGGCAGCACCGGCGGCAGCAGCCGCACCCGGGGGGCCGGCGGGCCGGCCCAGGCGCCACCGACCGCCTTGACCAGGTCGGTGGTCTCCGCCCCGGCGACCTGGGGCAGGGCGGTGAGGAAGTGCAGGCCCTGCCCGGTGATGCCCCGGCCCGGCGTCTTCTCCGGCACGGTCACCGCCACCGTCCGCTTCACCACCGTGTCCGACGGGTCACCGAGGCGCAGCTCCAGCCGGGAACCGAACAGGTCGCGGATCGCCGGGCGGAAGTCCAGCCAACGCACCGCGCTCGCCACCACGTGCACCCCGTACGACAGGCCCCGGGTGGCCACGTCGGTGACGAGGGGTTCCAGGTCGTCGTACTCGCCGCGCAGGGTGGCCCAGCCGTCGACGACGAGGAAGACGTCGCCGAACGGGTCGACGGCACGTTGTCCGGCCGCCGCCGGCACCGTGCGGCGCTGCCGCCAGGCCGCCATCGACTCCACGCCCAGCTCCGCGAAGCGGCGTTCCCGCTCGGCGAGGAGGGTGGCGATCTCACCGATCGTCCGGCGCACCACGGTCGGGTCGGCGCGGCCGGCGACCCCGCCGACGTGCGGCAGGTCGCGCAGCGCGGCCAGCCCGCCGCCGCCGAAGTCCAGGCAGTAGACCTGCGCCTCGGCAGGCGTGTGGGTGAGCGCCAGCGCGCAGATCAGCGACCGGAGCAGGTGCGACTTGCCGCTCTGCGGGCCGCCCACGACGGCGACGTGCCCGGCCGCGCCGTCCAGGGCCAGCCAGAGCAGGTCGCGCCGCTGCTCGTACGGCTTGTCGACGACGGCCACCGGCACCTGGAGGGCGCCGTGCAGCTCGGGATTGCCGACGGTGAGGCCGCGCGCCGGGTCGACGGCGACCGGCCCGAGCAGCTCGTCCAGGGCGGGTGCCCGGTCCAGCGGAGGCAGCCAGACCTGGTGCGCGGGCGGGCCCTGCCCGGCCAGCCGGCCGACCAGGACGTCGAGCAGGCTCTCGCCGCCGACCTCCTCCTCGGTGGTGGGCGGCGCCGGGGTGGCCGGTTCCGGCACCGGCACGAGGTGGGTGGAGAAGGTCAGCAGCCGGGCCGGTTCGCCCGCGCCGCCGCCGGCCGCGCCGACCCGCCGGCGGACCGGCCCGGAGACGTACGCGGCGCGGAACCGGACCAGCGGGTCGGTGCCGGCGCGCAGGTAGCCGTGCCCGGGGGAGCGGGGCAGCTCGTGCGCGTCGGGCACGCCGAGCACGGTGCGCGACTCCAGGGCCGAGAAGGTGCGCAACCCGATCCGGTACGACAGGTGGGTGTCCAGCCCCCGGAGCCGGCCCTCCTCCAGGCGCTGGCTGGCGAGCAGCAGGTGGACGCCGAGCGACCGGCCCAGCCGGCCGATCTGCACGAAGAGGTCGATGAAGTCCGGCTTGGCGGAGAGCAGCTCGGAGAACTCGTCGCAGATCAGCAGCAGGGACGGCAGCGGGGCGAGCGGGCTGCCGGCGGCCCGGGCCCGCTCGTAGTCGCGCAGGCTGGCGAAGTTGCCGGCCCGGCGCAGCAGCTCCTGGCGGCGGACCAGCTCGCCGTTGATGGCGTCGACCATCCGGTCGACCAGCGGCAGCGCGTCGGCCAGGTTGGTGATCACCGCGGCGGTGTGCGGCAGCCGGTCGAAGGAGGCGAAGGTGGCGCCGCCCTTGAAGTCGACCAGGACGAAGTTGAGCTGTTCGGAGCTGTGCGTGGCGGCCAGTCCGAGCACCAGCGTCCGCAGCAGCTCGGACTTGCCGGAGCCGGTGGCGCCGATGAGCAGCCCGTGCGGGCCCATCCCGTCCTGCGCCGACTCCTTCAGGTCCAGCTCGATCGCGCCGCCGTCGGCGCCGATGCCGATCGGCACGCGCAGCCGCTCCCGGGCGGAGCGGGGCGCCCAGCCCTGGTCGGCGGTGAAGCCGTCCGGGTCGCCGATGCCGAGCAGTTCGGGCAGGCCCAGCTCGGCGCCGGGCGCGCTCTCCGCCCCCCGTACGGTGGTGGCGATCCGCAGCGGGGCGAGCCGTCGGGCGATCGCCTCGGCGTCGGCGATCGCCAACCGGTCGGCGGTGCCGACCTCGGCGTGCCCCTCGGCGGACCAGGAGTGCAGCCGGTCGCCGCGCAGCTCCAGCAGGAGGGCGAAGCGGTCCAGCAGCCGGGGCGGCGGGGTGTCCAGATCGATCACGGTGACCGCGTCGATGCCGCCGTCGCCGGCCAGGTCGGTGGCGCCGGTGAGGTCGCCGCCGTCGAGCAGCACCACCACGTGCGGCCCGTCGGTGGCCGGCCCGGCCGGGCTGAACCGGGACCGGCTGGCCAGCACCTCGTCGAGCAGCCGTTCCAGCTCGACGGCCGAGCTGGTGACCAGGCGTACCGGACCGAGCGCGTCGACGCGGACCGGGTGGTGGGCGTGCGGCAGCCACTTCACCCACTCCCAGAGCGCGCGACGCTCGGGGCCGGCGCAGACGGCGATCAGCAGCTCGTCCGGGGCGTGGAAGACGGCCAGCTGGGTGAGCATGGCCCGGGCCAGCGCCTGCGCCGACGCGGAACCGGTGTCCGGTCGACCGGCGCCGGGTCGCGCCGGGCCGGCGGGCCGGACGAAGACCCGGGCGAAGCTGCGCAGCGAGAGCGCCACCGGCAGGTCCGGCACCACCGAGTACGCGTCGAGGAAGCGGCGCAGCGCCCCGGCGGTCATCGGTTCCAGCTCCTCCAGCGGCCGGGTGACCGGGGGGACCAGCGGGGTGGCGAGGGTCTGCGGCCCGACCGCGACCCGGACCACGGCGAAGTCCGGGTCGGCCGGCCGGCGCTCCCAGACCCGGTGGCTCTCCACCGTGGACCAGAGCTGCCCCGGGTCGGGGTGGCGGTAGTAGAGCCCGGCCCGCTGCTGGCCGGCGGTCTGCCGGACCCGGCGGCGCAGCGCCGTCAGGTGCCGCAGGTACTCCCGGCGGGCGGCCATCATCTCCGACTTCTTCGGAGTGCCGGAGGCGCTGCCCCAGGAGGTCATCAGCATCGCCAGCGAGGAGAGCCCGAACATGCCGCCCACCACGTAGGAGTACGCGCCACCGCCCCGGCCGAACATCATCGCCATGGCGACCGTGCCGCCCAGCATGGGCAGCACCATCAGCGCCTGCTGCCAGCGGCCGCCGGTGACGGCGGGGATCTCCGGCGGCGCCTCGACGGGCAGTTCACCGACCGGTATCTCCGGTGCCGGACGGCGTGGCGGCCGCTTGATGACGACAGTGGACACGGAGCCCTCCCCATGGCGCTCGGTAACCCGAGCCTGGCTCATCGTAGGTAAAGTCCTGTCGTCCGTCAGCCACCGCTCCCGATCGATATGGAGATCAGTCGATGACCACCGGACTGGCCCGGGTCACGATCAGCGCTCCGCAACGCCGGGTGGACGTGGCCCTGCCGGAGCAGGTACCCCTGGCCGAGCTGCTGCCGGAGGTGCTCCGGCACGCCGGAGAGGGGCTGGCCGACGACGGTGAGCGGCACGGTGGCTGGCTGCTCCGGCGGGCCGACGGGGCGGTGCTGGCGACCGCGCAGGCGCTGCTGCCCCAGGGCGTACGCGACGGCGAGGTGCTGCACCTGGTGCCGGCCCACGACCAGTGGCCCGAGCTGGAGTACGACGACGTGGTCGAGGCGATCGCCGACGGCGCCCGCCGGCGCGGCAGCGCCTGGTCGCCCCGGGCCACCCGGACCGCCGCGCTCGCCGGGGCGGGCGTGCCGCTCGCCGTCGGGCTGCTCGCCGTCCTGGCCGGCGGGCCGGCGCACCGCTCCGGCTGGGCCGTCGCGGGCGCGGTGGCGCTGCTGCTCACCCTCGCCGGCACGGTCGCCTCCCGGGCGTACGGGGACGGACCCGCCGGCGCGACCCTCGGCGGCTACGCCCTGCCGTACGCCGCCGCCGCCGGCGCCCTCGCGGTCAGCTCCGGCGACCCGGTCGGCGCGTTCCGGCCGCTGCCCTGGCTGGGCGCCCCCGAGCTGCTGGCCGGCGCGGTGGCGCTGCTGCTGGTCGCGGTGCTGGGCCTGCTCGGCACGGCCGCCCGGCTGCGCGTCTTCGTGGCCGGCGCGACGGCCGGCGCGGCCGGCGCGATGGCGGCGGCCGGGGGTTTCCTGCTCGACCCGGCGGGCACCGCGGCGGTGCTGCTCTGCGTGCTGGTCTTCGCCGTCGGCGCGCTGCCGCTGCTGGCGATCCGGCTCGGCAAGGTGCCGCTGCCGCCGATCACCCTGCCCACCGGCCCGACCGGCGGGCCGGACGGGGTGCGCGACCTGCCCGACCGGGCCCGGGTGCACGCCGCGGTCGCCCGGACCGAGGAGATGCTGACCGGCATGCTGATAGGGCACGCCGTGCTCGCCGTCGGCGCGGCGGTGGTGCTGGGCGCGACCGGGGGGACCGCCGGCCGGCTGCTGGTGGCGGTGGTCGCCGCGGTGCTGCTGCTGCGCTCCCGGCTCTTCGTGGCGGTCCGCCACCGGGTCCCGCCGGTGCTCGCCGGGCTGGCCGGGTTCGCGGTGCTCGGCGCGGTGCTGGCGGCTCGGGCGGGCGAGGCCGGCCTGCTCGCGCTGACCGTCGGCGGCCTGCTGGTCGCCCTGGCCGCCGTCGCGACCGGCACGACGTACGCCCGGCGCCCGGTGTCGCCGTACCTGGGTCGGGTGGCCGACCTGACCGACACCGCGCTGGTGGTCTCGGTGGTGCCGGTGGCCTGCGCGGTGCTGGACCTCTACGACGCCGCCCGCGGCCTGCTGGGCTGACCCGTACGACGAAGGCCCGGACCAACCGGCCCGGGCCTTCCTCGAAGAGTGGTGCGTCAGTGCGCGGACTCGCCGTGCTCCTCGGCGTCCTTGGCCCGCTGGTACGAGGCGCGGATCTCCGCCTCGGCCTCGACCCGACCGACCCAGGTGGCGCCCTCGACCGACTTGCCCGGCTCCAGGTCCTTGTAGACCTCGAAGAAGTGCTGGATCTCCAGCCGGTCGAACTCGCCCAGGTGGTGGATGTCGCGCAGGTGCTCCTGACGGGGGTCCTCGTAGGGCACGCAGAGGACCTTGTCGTCGCCGCCCTTCTCATCGGTCATCCGGAACATGCCGATGGTGCGGCACCGGATCAGGCAGCCGGGGAAGGTCGGCTCGGGGACGAGCACCAGCGCGTCCAGCGGGTCGCCGTCCTCGCCGAGGGTGCCCTCGATGAAGCCGTAGTCGGCCGGGTACTGGGTCGACGTGAAGAGGGTGCGGTCCAGCCGGATGCGGCCGGTCACGTGGTCCACCTCGTACTTGTTTCGGTGACCCTTGGGGATCTCAACCGTGACGTCGAAATCCATTTCCCACGCTCCCTCGTCTGCCCACGCTGGCTGAACGGAACCATAGCGCCCCCCGGACGGGTGAAAGGCCACCCCTCGGCTCCGGACGCCGCATAGTCTTCGGACCGAAGTAGTGTCACCCAGGCGGGTTTCGGCCGCAGGAGGAGGGGGTCGTGGGGAGGGAAGATTCACAATACCGTCCGGGTGGGGTTGACGGGCGCGGATCCGGCGGATCCGCCAGCGGGCGGGTTCCGGTGCCCGACGCCAACGTGCCCCGCCACCCCGGGCCCCCGCCGTCCCCCGCGTCGAGCCCGGCGGAGCGCCAGCCACCCCCGGCGTGGCGTCCGCCCGGCGCGCCTGCCTCGTCCGGTTCCGACCCCGCTCGTCCGGAATCCGGCACCGCACCCCGTCCGAACCCGCAGTGGGGCGCCCCGGTCGACGCCACCGCGCCCGTGTCGTCGCCGACCGGCGCCATCCCGGTCTCCCCGCCACCGGCCGGGGCCAATCCGCACCCGCCGGCGCCCGTCGCGCCGCCCCGCCGTCGTCGTCGGTGGCCCGCGCTGCTGGTCGTCCTGGTGCTGGTCGCCCTGGCCGGGGCCGCCTTCGTGGTCCGCCCCGGACCGGTCGCCGGCTGGCTGGGCGACGGGCGGCCCGCCCCCGCGGCCTCCGCGCGGGCGCCGGAACCCGACCCGTCCCCGGTGCTCGCCGGCCCCGACGCCGGTGCGCCCGAACCGACCCCCGACGGCGTACGCGCCGCGGTCGAGCCGCTGCTGAGCGCGCCCGAGCTCGGCACCCGGGTCAACCTGTCGGTGGTCGACGTGACGAGCGGGAACTCCCTCTACGCCCGCGGTGGCGACGACGGCACCACGCCCGCCTCGGTGACCAAGCTGGTGACCGGGGTGACCGTGCTGGCGGCCCGGGGCCCCGGCCACCGGATCCCGACCCGCGCGGTGGCCGGCGCGAACCCCGGCGAGGTGGTGCTCGTCGGCGGCGGCGACCCCACCCTGGCGATCGACGGGAAGGGCTTCTACCCGGGTGCGGCCCGCCTGGACGACCTGGCGAAACAGGTCAAGCAGGCGCTCGGTGGGACGGCGCCGACGAAGGTGGTCGTCGACTCCACGCTCTTCCCCGGCCCCGTCCACGGCCCGGGCTGGGACGAGGACATCCCGACCGAGGGGTTCGGCGCCTCGATCAGCGCGTTGATGACCGACGGAGCGCGGCGGGACCCGGTGTCGGCCCGGAAGAACTTCGACGACACCCACGGTGCGGCGGCACGCGACCCGCGGCCGGACCTGGCCGCCGGCCGGTCCTTCGCCCGGCTGCTCGGCCTCTCCACGACCGACGTGGCCAAGGGCTCGGCCCCGGCGGCCGGCGGCAACCCGGCGGCCGGCGCCCCGGCCCCCGGCACCGAGCTGGGCAAGGTCGAGTCGCTGCCGATGATCCGCCTGGTCGACATCATGATCAGCGACAGTGACAACGTGGTCGCCGAGGCGCTGGCCCGGCAGGTCGCGCTGGCCCGCAACCAGCCGGGCTCCTTCGCCGGTGGCGCGGCGGCGATGGACGCGGTCGTAGCCGAGCTGGGCCTGCCGGCCGACGAGATCAGCCTCGCCGACGGCAGCGGCCTGTCCCGCACCAACCGGATCAGCCCCTCCCTGCTCACCGACCTGATCGCGCTGGCCGGCAACGGCAGCCGTCCGGAGCTGGCGGCCGTCTTCGGCGGCCTGCCCGTCGGCGGCTGGTCCGGCACCCTGAAGGAGCGGTACCAGGTGGCGGCGACCTCCGCCGGGGCCGGCGTGGTGCGGGCCAAGACCGGGACGCTGACCGGGGTGCAGGCCATCTCCGGGCTGGTCACCACCGCCGACGGCCGGCTGCTCGCCTTCGCCGTGCTCACCGACCAGGCACCGGCCGGCGACCCGGACGTCCCCCGCCGGGCCCTGGACCGGATCACCGGCGCCCTGGCCGCCTGCGGCTGCCGCTGACCCCGTTCGCCGCGCACGCCCCCGGCCGGGGTGTCGCGGCGCGGGTACGGTGGGTGCATGGCGCAGTTCGTGGACTGGGATCTGGCCGCCGCCACCGCGGGGGCGCTGAGCAAGTCGGGCCCCCGGGTGTCGTACGCGGAGGCCACCGAGGTGGTCGGCGACCTGCGGCGGCTCACCGACGAGGCGGCCGGGCACGTGGCCGACTACACCGGGCTGCGCTCCCAGGTCAGCCATCCGCCGGTGCGGGTGGTGGACCGGCGGGACTGGGCGGCCACCAACATCGCCGGGCTGCGCGAGGTGATCACCCCGCTGGTCGACCGGCTCTCCGGCAACCGCCGGCCCGGCCCGCTCACCGAGGCGATCGGCTCCCGGCTGACCGGGGTGCAGGCCGGCACCGTGCTGGCCTACCTGAGCGGCCGGGTCCTCGGCCAGTACGAGGTCTTCTCCGGCGACCCCGGCCAACTGCTGCTCGTCGCCCCGAACATCGTCGAGGTGGAGCGGAAGCTCGGCGCGGACCCGCGTGACTTCCGGCTCTGGGTCTGCCTGCACGAGGTCACCCACCGCACGCAGTTCACCGCCGTGCCGTGGATGCGGGCGTACTTCCTCGGCGAGGTGCAGGCCTTCGTGGACGCCTCGCAGAGCAGCGAGCACCTCGTCGAGCGGCTGCGCCGCGGGGTGGCCACCCTCTCCGACGCGGTCAAGGACCCGGAGAGCCGCACCAGCGTGCTGGACATCGTGCAGACCCCGGGGCAGCGGGCCGTGCTGGACCGGCTCACCGCGCTGATGACCCTGCTGGAGGGGCACGCCGAGTTCGTCATGGACGGGGTCGGCCCGCAGGTCATCCCGAGCGTCGAGCGGATCCGGGCCGGGTTCAACCGGCGCCGCGAGTCGGGCAACCCGCTGGAGAAGGCGATCCGCCGGCTGCTCGGCGTGGACGTCAAGATGCGCCAGTACGCCGAGGGCCGCAAGTTCGTGCACGGCGTCGTCGAGCGGGTCGGCATGGACGGCTTCAACAAGATCTTCGGTTCGCCGCTGACCCTGCCCCGGCTGGAGGAGCTGGGCGACCCGGACGCCTGGGTGGCCCGGGTGCACGGTCCCGCCGCGGCCACCCCGACGGCCGGCTGACCGGACGCCCGTGGCCGCGCTCGCCCCGCCGGTCGCCGCGACCCGGGTCGCGGTCCGCCGCGCGCTGGCCGGTCTGCCCGGCGCCGGGCCGGTGCTGGTGGCCTGCTCGGGCGGGGCGGACTCGCTGGCCCTCGCCGCCGCCACCGCCTTCGTGGCGCCCCGGTTGGGTCGCGCCGCCGGCCTGGTGACCGTCGACCACGGCCTGCAACCCGGCTCCGCCGAGCGCGCCGCCGCCGTCGCCCGATGGGCGGTCGAGGCCGGCCTGGATCCGGTCGAGTCGGTCCCGGTGACCGTGGCCGGGCGACCGGGCGGCCCGGAGGCGGCCGCCCGCGAGGCCCGCTACGAGGCCTTGACGTCCGCCGCCCGGCGGCACGACGCGGTCGCCCTGCTCGTCGGGCACACCCGCGACGACCAGGCCGAGACGGTCCTGCTGGCGCTGGCCCGGGGGTCCGGCCCGCGGGGGCTGGCCGGGATGCCCGAGCGTCGCGACCTGGCCGGCGTGCCGCTGCTGCGCCCGCTGCTCGACGTCACCCGGGAGCAGACCCGCAAGGCGTGCGCCGCGCTCGGGCTGACCCCGTGGGACGACCCGCACAACGTCGACCCGTCGTACGCCCGGGCGCGGGTGCGCGCCGACGTGCTGCCGGCGCTGGCCCGGGCGCTCGGCCCGGCGGTGCGGGACAACCTCGCCCGGACGGCCCGGCTGGTCGGGGCGGACAGCGCCGCGCTGGACGAACTGGCCGCCGCCGCCCTCGCCGCCGCGCCCGCGGCAGCACCACCCCCGTCCGGGGTGCGGGCGGTCGAGGGTGGGCTGCGGGTGACGGCGCTGGCCGCGCTGCCGGCCGCGGTACGCACCCGGGTGCTGCACGCCTGGGCCCGGGAGCTGGGCGCCTACGGGGCCGCCCTGTCCCACCGGCACGTCGCGGCGCTGGACGCGCTGGTCACCGACTGGCACGGGCAGGGGGCGACCGCCCTGCCGGGCGGAGTGCGGGTGGTCCGCCGGGACGGGCGCCTCGTGCGCCTCGACTGAGGGCCGGAGCCGGCGACCTCGGCGCGCCGACCTGGACGCCCCTGGGGCATCCACCGGCTCCGGCGGACTGCCCGGGAGTCGCCGGAGGCGGTAGACATGGCGGATGGCGTACCCCCGCAAGCCGCTGTTCGCCCCGAACGGCGCCGTCGCGACCAGCCAGCCGCTCGCGGCGGCCGCGGGCCTGGCCGTGCTGCGGCGCGGCGGCAACGCCGTCGACGCCGCGCTGGCCACGGCGGTCGCGCTGACCGTGCTCCAGCCGCCCTCGAACGACATCGGCGGTGACCTCTTCGCGATCGTCTGGGACGGCGAGCGGCTGCACGGGTTGACCGCCGCCGGCCGGTCGCCGGCGGCGCTCACCCGGGAGATGGTGCTGGCCGCCACCGGGCGCCGGGCGGCCGAGCCGGTGGCGGCGCTCGGCGGCGCCCAGGCGCGCGGGCCGGCGATGCCGGCCCGGGGCTGGCTGCCGGTGACCGTGCCGGGGGCTCCGGCCGGGTGGCGGGACCTGCACGACCGGTTCGGCTCGCTGCCCTTCGCCGACCTCTTCACCGACGCGATCGGCTACGCCGAGCACGGCCACCCGGTCTCCACCGGCACGGCGACCGGCTGGGCCCGCGCGGTGGCCGGCCACGCCGGCCTGGTCGGTGCGGAGTTCGCCGAGTTCGAACGGGTCTTCACCGTGGGCGGGCGGGCCCCCCGCCCCGGTGAGCGCTGGCGCAACCCGGACGCGGCCCGGACGCTGCGTCGCATCGCCGAGACCGGCGCGGACGACTTCTACCGGGGCCGGATCGCCGAGGCGCTCGACGCGCACGCCGCCCGGACCGGGGGCCTGATCAGCGGCGACGACCTGGCCCGGCACACCTCCACCTGGGTCGACCCGGTCAGCGCCCGGTACCGGGGGCACGAGGTGTGGGAGCTGCCGCCGCCCGGGCAGGGGATCGCCGCGCTGCTCGCGCTGAACATCCTGGACGGGTGGGACCCGGCCGGCGCCGACCCGGTGGAGCGGCTGCACCGGCAGGTCGAGGCGGTGAAGCTCGGCTTCGCCGACGCGCACGCCCACGTCGCCGACCCGGAGCGGGCGCCGGTGCCGACCGCCGCCCTGCTCGACCCGGCGTACGCGGCGGCCCGGCGGGCCCTGCTGACCGAACGGGCCGGTGAGCCGGTGGCCGGCGACCCGGAGCGGGGCGGCACGGTCCACCTCTGCACCGCCGACGCGGGCGGGATGATGGTCAGCCTGATCCAGTCCACCTACCTGGCGTTCGGCTCGCACGTGGTGCTGCCCGGCCACGGCTTCGCCCTGCAGAACCGGGGCACCGGCTTCCGGCTCGACCCGGACCACCCCAACGTGGTGGGTCCGGCGAAGCGCCCGTTCCACACCATCATCCCGGGCTTCCTGACCCGCGACGGCGCACCGGTCGGGCCGTTCGGGGTGATGGGTGGGCACATGCAGCCGCAGGGGCACGTGCAGCTGCTCGCCGGGACGCTCGACGCGGGCCTCGACCCGCAGGCCGCGCTGGACGCTCCCCGCTGGTACTGGCACGCCGGCCGCACCCTGCTCGTCGAGCCGGAGCTGGCGGCGCGGCCCGGCCTGGTCGCGGGGTTGCGCGCCCGGGGGCACGAGGTCGCCGTCGCCGCCGAGCCCTCCGTGTTCGGCTACGGGCAGGCGCTCTGGCGCGGCGCCGCCGGCTGGGTCGGGGGTTCCGAGTCCCGGATCGACGGTGCTGCTGTCGGCTACTGACGCCGGTCCGGCTCAGCTGGCGGGCACGCGGTCGTGGAAGGTGGTCCGGTAGGCGTGCGGGGTGGTGCCGACCCGGCGGGTGAAGTGGTGGCGCAGCACGGCGGCGTCACCGAAGCCGGCCCGGTCGGCGACCGTGTCCACGCTGAGCCGGGTCTCCTCCAGCAACCGGCGGGCCAGCAGCACCCGCTGGTTGGTCAGCCAGTCGTGCGGGGTGGTGCCGGTCTCGGCGCGGAACCGGCGGGCGAAGGTACGCGCCGACATGCCGGCCCGGGCGGCCAGTTCGTCCACCGTGGTCGGCCGGTCCAGGTGCCCCATCAGCCACTCCAGCACCGGCTCCAGGGTGGGCGCCTCGGGCGCCTTCGGGATGGGGGCCTCGACGTACTGGGACTGTCCACCGTCGCGGTGCGGGGGGACCACCATCCGGCGGGCCAGCCGGGTGGCCGTGGCGGAGCCGTGGGCCTGGCGGACCAGGTGCAGGCTGGCGTCGATGCCGGCGGCGGTGCCGGCGCTGGTGAGCAGCCGCCCGTCCTGGACGTAGAGCGAGTTGCACCGGACCCGAGCGGCGGGGTGCCGGCGTTGCAGCTCGTCGACGTACCGCCAGTGGGTGGTGCACTCCCGGCCGTCGAGGAGGCCGGCCTCGCCCAGGATGAACGCCCCCGAGCAGACGCTGAAGAGGTACGCCCCCCGCTCGGCGGCGCGGCGCAGCGCGTCGAGCACGCAGGCCGGGGTGGCGCCGCTGCTCTGGTGGGCGGGGACGGCGACGAGGTCCGCCTCCTCGAGCGGGGCGAGGTCGGCGTGCGGAGCCAGGTCGAAACCCGAGGAGGTCCGCACCGGGCGACCGTCGGGGCTGCACACCTGGAAGCGGTAGGCGGGGAACCCGTCGTCCGTCCGGTCGGTGCCGAAGACCTCGGCGAGCACGCCGAGCTCGAAGGGGGCGACCTGGTCCAGCGCGAGGACGGCGACCGAGCGGAGCATGTGACGAGGGTAACCGCATCGGTGGCAGGAAATCGATGGGTGGTGGCATTCCTGCCACTGTCCGGTGTGGGGTGGTCCGCGCAGACTGGGTGCAGTCCGGTGCGCACCGGCGGCGAAACCGACATCAACTACGCGAAAGCGAGCGCCGCCATGGGAATCCTGCTGCTCCTGCTCCTGCTCGTCGTCCTGGCCGTGGCGTCGGCCGCCGGCCTCACCGCCGACACCCGCGACTCGGCCGACTGGAAGCCCTCCGACCAGGGCCGCCGCTGGCAGTCCGGCACCTGCTGAGGTGATTGGTCCGGGATTGCCGAAAAAATCCCTGGCGGGACCGCGCCAAAAGGGGCGGCCCCGCCGACGGGGGCGGGTCGGCGTACGGCAGGCTAGGAGTCATGGCTGACGGCTCCTGGTACGACGCCGACATCGATCACGTGATCATCTCCGAGGCGCAGATCCGCGAGAAGACCGCGGAACTCGCCAAGCAGGTCTCGGCGGACTACGCCGGAGTCGAGGACGGGCTCCTGCTGGTCTGCGTGCTCAAGGGCGCGGTCATGTTCATGGCCGACTTCGCCCGGGCGCTGGGACGGCACGGCCCGCCGGCCGAGCTGGACTTCATGGCCATCTCCTCGTACGGCCAGGGCACCACCTCCTCCGGCGTGGTCCGCATCCTCAAGGACCTGGACCGGGACATCGCCGGCCGGCACGTGGTCGTCGTCGAGGACATCGTCGACTCCGGCCTGACGCTCTCCTGGCTGCTGCGTTACCTGGAGTCCCGCTCCGCGGCCAGCGTCGAGGTGGTCGCGCTGTTCCGCAAGCCGGACGCGGTGAAGGTCCCGGTGCCGGTGAAGTACGTCGGCTTCGACATCCCGACCGAGTTCGTGGTCGGCTACGGCCTCGACTTCGGCGAGCGCTACCGCGAGCTGCCCTACGTCGGCGTGCTCAAGCCCGAGGTCTACGCCCGCGCCTGAGCCGCCCGTCCGGGCCGCGGTCACACCACCCGGCCCGGATCCGCGGTCCGCTCGTATCGGAGTCCATCGAGCGGACGTTCAGCGGGCTCTCAGCGATTCCGACTACGGTAGGTGTCGGTGGCGTGGAGTGATCTCCGCTCCCGGCCCCTCGACCCGCGTGACCGGGCGGTCGGGGCGGCCGGTCCGCGGCTCTCCGCCACGCCGGCTGAAACCCTGGTTCGCCGTACGCGTAAGTGCCGGGCTCGGAAGCTCACATCTGGCACCTACGGTGTACCGTCGAATGACCGCGGCGCGGCAGTTCGCGCGCCCCGGGGTCGAGGCCGGCCCGCACGGCGGCTCCGGCGCCGCCGAGGCGGCGACACCATTCAGACGGTCAGGACGTCGATCAGGAGGATGCGGGCGCCCCGGCGCTCGACAACAGTATGGAACGTACGCGTTTCTTCCGCCGACCGGTGGTCTGGATCATCCTGGTCATCCTCGGCGCCGTTGTGCTCAGTCAGCTGTTCACCGCTGGTCCCAGCTACCACCGCGTGGACACTTCCATTGCGCTCGACCACCTCAACACCGGCGAGCCCAAAATCGACAAGGTCGTCTTCCAGGACAAGGAACAGACGATCCAGCTCAACCTGTCGCAGAAGGTCAAGTTCGGTGACACCACCACCGACAAGATCGAGGCCCAGTTCCCGTACGAGGTCGGCGACGAGGTCTGGAACGAGGTCCTGGAGGCCAAGGCGAACAACCGGGTCACCGGCCCGGCCGACGCCAAGGTGTCCTCGGACAGCATCTGGGTGAGCCTGCTGGTCAACCTGCTCCCGATCGTCCTGCTGGTGCTCCTGCTGCTCTTCTTCATGTCGCAGATGCAGGGCGGCGGCTCCCGGGTGCTCAACTTCGGCAAGTCCAAGGCGAAGATGATCACCAAGGACACCCCGAAGACCACGTTCGCGGACGTGGCCGGGGCCGAGGAGGCCGTCGAGGAGCTGCACGAGATCAAGGACTTCCTGCAGAACCCGGCGAAGTACCAGGCCCTGGGCGCCAAGATCCCGAAGGGCGTGCTGCTCTTCGGTCCGCCCGGTACCGGTAAGACGCTGCTGGCCCGCGCCGTCGCCGGCGAGGCCGGGGTGCCGTTCTACTCGATCTCCGGTTCCGACTTCGTGGAGATGTTCGTCGGCGTCGGCGCCAGCCGGGTCCGCGACCTCTTCGAGCAGGCCAAGGCGAACGCCCCGGCGATCGTCTTCGTCGACGAGATCGACGCCGTCGGCCGGCACCGTGGCGCCGGCATGGGCGGCGGCCACGACGAGCGCGAGCAGACCCTCAACCAGCTGCTCGTCGAGATGGACGGCTTTGACACCAAGGGCGGCGTCATCCTGATCGCCGCCACCAACCGGCCGGACATCCTCGACCCGGCGCTGCTGCGCCCGGGCCGCTTCGACCGGCAGATCCCGGTCGACGCCCCCGACATGGAGGGCCGCAAGGCGATCCTGCGGGTCCACGCCAAGGGCAAGCCGTTCACCCCCGACGTCGACCTCGACTCGGTGGCCCGGCGCACCCCGGGCTTCAGCGGCGCCGACCTGGCCAACGTGATCAACGAGTCGGCCCTGCTCACCGCCCGCAAGGACCAGCGGGCGATCACCAACGACTCCCTGGAGGAGTCGATCGACCGGGTGATCGCCGGTCCGCAGCGCCGGACCCGGGTGATGAGCGACCAGGAAAAGAAGATCACCGCGTACCACGAGGGTGGCCACGCGCTGGTCGCCTGGGCGCTGCCGCACGCCGCGCCGGTGCACAAGGTGACGATCCTGTCCCGTGGCCGCTCGCTGGGCCACACCCTGGTCCTGCCGACCGAGGACAAGTACACCCAGACCCGCGCCGAGATGGTCGACACCCTGGCGTACGCGCTGGGTGGCCGGGCCGCCGAGGAGCTGGTCTTCCACGAGCCGACCACCGGGGCCGGCAACGACATCGAGAAGGCCACCCAGCTGGCCCGCGCGATGATCACGCAGTACGGCATGAGCTCCAAGCTCGGTGCGATCAAGTACGGCACCAGCGGCGACGAGCCGTTCCTCGGCCGCAACATGGGCCACGAGCGGGACTACTCCGACGCGGTGGCCGCCGAGATCGACGGCGAGATGCGGGCCCTGATCGAGCTGGCCCACGACGAGGCCTGGGAGATCCTGGTGGAATACCGGGACGTCCTGGACAACATCGTCCTGGAGCTGATGGAGAAGGAAACCCTCTCCACCGCCGACATGGCCCGGATCTGCGCCCGGGTAGCGAAGCGCCCGCCGATGGCCCCCTACCACGGCTTCGGCAAGCGTCAGCCCTCCACCGAGCCCCCGGTGCTCACCCCGGCCGAGAAGGACAAGCTCAAGGCGCAGGCCCAGGCCGACGGCGCGGTCGTCGGCGGCTCGAACAACTCGGACGGTACGCACTGAACACGGACGCCGCGGCCAGCCCCGACCACTCGGGGCTGGCCGCCTCGTCGACCGAGCCCGACGGCGACGAGGCCCTCGACTACGTGGCCGCTCGGCTGATCAGCGGCAAGCTCACCGGCCGTCCCGTCGAGGAGACGATGGACCTCGGCCGGATCGAGCGGGCCGTCCGGGAGATCCTCATCGCGGTCGGGGAGGACCCCGACCGCGACGGCCTCCAGCAGACCCCGGCCCGGGTCGCCCGCGCCTACGTCGAACTCTTCGCCGGCCTCCGGGTCGACCCGGCCCAGGTGCTCAGCACCACCTTCGAGGCCAACCACGAGGAGCTCGTCCTCGTCCGCGACATCGACGTGATGAGCCTCTGCGAGCACCACCTGCTGCCGTTCCGGGGCAGCGCCCACATCGGCTACATCCCCGGCCCCGACGGCCGGATCACCGGGCTGTCCAAACTGGCCCGGCTGGTCGAGGTCTTCGCCCGCCGGCCGCAGGTCCAGGAACGGCTCACCTCGCAGATCGCCGACCTGCTGATGAACAAGCTGGCGCCGCGCGGCGTGGTCGTGGTGCTGGACTGCGAGCACATGTGCATGGCGATGCGCGGCATCCAGAAGAGCGGCGCCAAGACCATCACCTCGGCGGTACGCGGCACCCTCCAGCACGACGCCAAGTCCCGCGCCGAGGCGATGGCCCTCATCATCCCCCGCTGACGGCGGAGGGGTCGGCGGCTCAGCCGGCCAGCAGCGCCAGCATGATCCCGGCCGCCACCAGCACCGCCGGGACCAGGCAGACCAGCGCCCCCAGCCGGGGCGTCCGGTCCAACCGCACGCCCGACTCCGGCGGGAACAGTCGGCCCACGCCCACCCAGCCGACCGCGAACGCGACCGCCGGCATCGGCAACCCGACCACCAGCGCGACGGCACTGGCCACCCCCACGCCGGTGACCAGGAAGACGACCAGCTGGAGCACCGGCACCACCAGCGCCAGCGGCCCGTACAGCAGCACGTTGCGCACCGCCGGCGGCCACGCCGCCGGGCGCAGCGGACCGCGCGCCACCAGCGCCGCGTCGGCGGCGTCCGCCCAGCCCCGGGCCGCGCGCAGCGCCGCCAGGACCGCCGCCGGACCACCCACCATCGACCGGGCCGCCTCGGTCACCTCCGGCGGCGTCGGGGCCAGCGAGATCGCGGGTACGCCCAGCTCCCGCAGCCGGGCCTGCTGCGGCGCCAGCCGGGCGTGCACCCCGGCGAGCTCCTCGCGGGCCGCCTCCACCGCCCGGGCCTGCTCGGCGGCGGCGGTCGCCGCACCCCGGCGTACCCCGTCCAGCTGCCGGGCGGCGGCCACGTAGTCGGTCCAGGCGGCGGCGACCGGCTCGTCGCCGCCCCGCGGCCGGACCGTCGGCACCGTGGACACGTCGTCGAGGCTCATGTGACCACCACCTCCTCGTCGGCGAACGGCACCAGCACCACGCCCCGCTCGCCCGGAGCGTCCCAGAGCACCGCGCGGCCCGGCCGGGGGCGCCACTGCACCGCGCGCCCGAAGAGCGGGGCGAGCTGGGCGGCCGGCACGTTCACGACCGCGACCGCGGCGAGCTTGTCGACCTCACCGTCGGGTTCGGTCAACGCAGCGAACGGCGGCACCGTACGCCACCAGCCCAGCAGGTGCGTCCCGGCCGGCGGACCCTCGCGCAGCAGCGTGCGCAGCCGCTCGACCGGCAGCTCACCCGGCGTCGGCACGTCCACCCCGAACACCACCAGGTACGCCGGCCCGCCGTCGTCCAGCGCCGCCAGTAGACCCGTACCGTCCACCATCTCCACCCGCTGCCGCCCGGCCAGCTCCGCCGCCAGCGCGGCGGCCAGGGGCGCGGACCCGTCGGCCAGCGGCGCGAGCACGAACCGGGCGGTGCCCGGCGGGTGGTGCGCGGCGGTGCTCCGGGCGGCCGTGACCAGCAGCCGGGCGGCCTCCTCGCCGGGACCCAGGACGGCGAGGTTGCGGCCCGCCACCGGGCCGAACGGAACGGCGACCGTCGTCCGGGAGACGTCCACGGCCCGGCCGAGCAGGGCGGCCGGCCCGCCCCCGCGCCCGGCCAGCGCCGCCCGCAGCCGGGGATCGTTGCGCAGCAGCGGGCGCGCCCAGCCGGCGAAGACCACCGGTGGCGCCGCCCCCTCCGGGCGGGCCTCGAAGAGCCGGCGGCGCAGCCGCTCCACCGTGCCCGGGTCGTCGTGCGGATCGGGGAAGCGGACCAGCCGTTCGTGGCCACGGGTGGCACCGCGCGGCCCGCCGAGCCCGCCGGCGGTGTTCACCACCGCGGAACCCACCGCCAGCCCGGCCGCCGCGTCGTTGGTCGGCATGAGCACCGCGCCGCCGCCGGAGAGCGCCACCCGCACCGGAAACTGGCCCAGCACCGAGTCACGGGGGGCCGGCCCGGCGCCGATGCCCAGGTCGCCCGCGCCGGCCAGGACCAGATGGACACCCCACGCCCGCCCGGCGCGGGCCAGCCCGTCCAACCGGGCCAGCACCTCGGCGGCGACCGGATCACGATCGGCCAGCAGCAACGGGAAATTGTCGAGCACACAGACGATCCGGGGCAGCCGCTGGTGCTGCCGCAGCTGCGCGAAGCGCTGCCCGCCGGCCCGGGCGCCGGCCTCCTCCCGGCGGCGGGTCTCCGCCTCCAGCTCGTCGAAGAGATCCCGCACGTACTCCGGATCCGCAGCCATCGCGGCGGCCCGGACCTGCGGTACCCAGGAACGGTCCCGCTCCGTCTGGAGGAACTCCACGAAGGACTCGCCGGCACCCAGGTCCACCAGGTGCAGGATCAGCTCGTCCGGGCCGTACCGGGCGGTGAGGCCGAGCAGCGCGGTGGTGAGGAAGGCGGCCCGGCCGGCGTCCGAGCGGCCGCTGACCAGCCAGTGCGGGGTCAACTCGGTGAAACCGACCGTCACCGGGCGGCCGTTGGCGTCCCCGACCGGGGTGGAGAGCCCGTCGGCGGAGTTCGTCACCCACAGGGCGTCGTCGGGCGGCGGCAGCAGCTCGGCCATGCCCAGCCGGGAACCCGCCTCCACCTGCTCGGCCAGCCGGCGGCAGACCGCCCCGATCAGCTCCGCGCCCGGGTCGTCGTCGACGAAGACCGGGGAATTCAGGCCGCCCGGCGAGTCCACGCCCGGCCCGCTGAGCGGGCTGCCCGGCGGATCACCGAGCAGCGCGTACGCGGTGCGCAGCTCCACCGGGGTCGCCCGGGGCAGCGGCGGCCGGGCGGCGTACGGGCCGGGTGGGGGCCAGCCGGCCACCACCAGGTGCAGGCCGGCCGCCGGGCCCTGCTCGGCCAGCGCCTCGATCCGCTCCAGGTCGCTCGACGCGGTCGGCTCGGGCAGGCCGGCGATCACCAGAAGCAGCGCCCGGTCGTGCCGGCGCGGCCGGCCGGTCCCCGGCGAAACCCACTGCTCGGCCTCGGTCAGCACCGCCCGCAGCCCGGCCACGTCGACCGCCGGGGGCGGCAGCAGACCCGCGTCGGCCAGCGCCGCGAAGGGCGCGAAGACCTCGCCCGTGCCCGCGCCGTCCACCGCACGGATCAGCAGGCAGCCGGCCGGCGTCGCGGCGAGCAGCCGCAACAGTACGGCCCGGAGCAGCCCCGCCGCGCGTGGCTCCCGCGCGTCCACGTCGAGCGTCAGGTGCCCGGCGGCGAGCAGCGGAACGAGCGCGGGAAAGCGGGCGTCGTCCAGCGGTGCCGCCGTGCCGATCCGGACGAAGGGCGGTGTCGCCTCGCCCGCCGGGGTGTCCGCCCGCAACGTCTCCAGCGGCGCCCCGGCCCAACCCGGTGCGAGCTGCGCGGCGGCGGTGCGGAGCCGGTCCGCCAGCTCGTACTGCCGGCGCTGGTCGGCGGGGGCGGGGCGGGTCTCGTCGAGCACGCCCGCCGCGGCGGCGGCGGTGGCGGCGGCGCGCCGGTGCAGGGCTGCGGCGCGGTTGGTGCGAACCTTCGGACCGGCCACCGCGTCCACCCCCTCTTTCCGAGGTTGGAAACCTCCCCGGGTGCAGACGGTATCCCAGGACCGACCGCTCACCCCGCAAGCGCTGCGGCGGTGCGCCGGGCTTGTCGCAAATGCGGACGCACTCTCACCTGCCGGGTTCGTCCTGTCACGATCCGCAGCATCTGGGGCATTGGGTACGAGGCGCTCAGCCGATAGCCTCAGGGGGTGGAATCAGTGCAGCCCCCCGCCGGTTCCCAGGTGTCCCGCGTACCGGCGCAACGGACCCCACCCGACCAGTTGGCGCCCCCCACCCCCGCCCCGGCGCCGCAGCGGCCGCGCCGCCGGACCCGCACCGTCCTCAGTGTCGTGGCCGGGGTGCTCGCACTGCTCTGCGTGAGTGGGGCGGTGATCGGCTACGTGCTGTACGACCGTGCGACGACACCGGACCGCAGCACTCCGGACGTGGTGGTCGCCAGTTACATCCAAGCGTTCCTCGCCGACCGCAACGATACGAGGGCAAGCGAGTTTGCCTGTAAAAGCGGCGCTGATGCCGATGAACTACGGCTCCTTCGCGATGATCTCCTAGCGCGGGAACGCCGCTTCGACACACCGATCTCGATTAGCTGGGAAAACCTCAACCTTCAGCAGCAGGGCGACCGCGCCACGGTCGAAGTCGACCTCATTCTCTCAGCCTTCGTGAACGGGATCTCGCAGAGCGACCGTCAAGGCTGGCGATTCGAGGCACAGCGTCAGGACGGCTGGCGGGTGTGTGCAGTGAGCCGTTCCTGACCGCCCTCACTCAACCCACAGCAGATGCACCGGCACTTCTCGGGTCGTCGGCGGCTGTCCGCGCCAGGCCCAGCGGTACCACTCCAGCTCCGGCGTCACCCGTACGCAGATGTCGCCCTCGGCCCCCGAGTAGGTCTCGGTCACCGCACGCAGGTCCCGGTGTTCCACCGAGTCCTCCACGTGCACCACGCGTCGGCCGCTGACCGAGTCGGCCTCGAAGACGGGCGTTGGTGCGCGATGGGCGGGAGCGTCCAGCGACACCAGCCGGATGCCCGGTTCCCGGGCATTTCCCTCCGGCGCCGGGCGGCCCCCGACCGTCTCCACCCAGACCCGTTCCACCGGGATCAGCGGTGCGAAGACCTCCACCTGGTCAGACTCGGCCCGGTACCACTCGTGTTCCGGGATGACCGGGACGTAGGTGCGGCTGCCCTGTACGACCCGTTCGTCGGCGCGCAGGTCACCCCGCCAGCCGAGGCCGGGCAGCCCGACCAGCACCCGCCGGCCCCGCAGCTCCACCCGTCCGGTGGCGGGCACGATCTCGATCGGACGCGGCGGCAGCGGCGCCCAGTCCGGTTGCCCGGCGAACGGGTCCGGGAGCGGCCCGGTCATCGTCGTGCGGACCTCATGCCGTGCCTTCCAGCGGTGCGCCCCGCTGCCGCATGAACGGCACGGGGTCGGTCGCCCCCTGCCAGCCCCGGTCGCCGTCCAGGTGCACCTCGAAGTGCAGGTGCGGCCCGGAGGAGTTGCCGCTGCTGCCGACCCGCCCGATCACCTCGCCGGCCTTCACCAGCTGGCCGGGGACCACCAGTGGCTTCTCGACCATGTGGCAGTACCGGGTGATGTAACCGCCCGCGTGCAGGATGTCGACGAACCAGCCGCAGCCCCCCTTGCCCGGAAAGCCGTCGACGTCGCAGTCGAGGCGTCCCCGACGGTCGGGGTCGCAGCGGGCGACGAGCACCCGTCCGGTCGAGGCGGCGTGGATCCGGGTGGTCCCCTTCGGGGCGCCGATGTCCACCCCGTTGTGTCGCGGCCGGCTCGCGGTCCGGAACCCGGAGCCCACCCCGCCGGGGATCGGCGCCGTCCAGCCCGAGGCGGCGATCATGGTGGCGGAGGCGCTGTCGCAGACCACCTTGTTGGCGATCCGGACGGTCCGGGCGGCGCCCCCGGCGAGCGCGTTGACGATCTGGCCGGCCAGCTCCTCGTGTTTGGCGTACGCGTCGGGGTAGGCGCTGACCTGTACCTTCTGGGCGGCCCGGGTCAGGGGGAGCCGTTCCCAGCCGTCGATCTCGAGCAGCTTCTCGTAGAACTTGCGGGCGGCGTAGTCGGGGCTCATCCGCTGCGCGACACTGCCCCAGCTGGCCCGTTGCTGGAAGAGTCCGAGTGAGTCGTGGTCCGCGCCGATGCCCTCGTTCGGGATGTCGCGCGACCCGGCGACGGTGCTGTTGGCGAGGTTGCGCAGGCCCGATTCCTGCATGGCCGTGGCCACCGCGACCACCCAGCCGCGGGGAGGCACCTTCATGTACTGGCCGACCTTGATGATGACGGCGGCGTTGCGCAGCTGACTCTTGCCGTAGGCGGACATCCGGGGCATGTCCCCGGTGACCTTGACCTGGTGGTTCAGGCCGCAGTCCTGCGTGGCGGCGACCGTCTTCTCCTCGTCACCCCCCAGGTTGGTGAGGAAGAAGGCGCTGGTGCCCCCTCCGCAGCAGAGCAGAACGAGGGTGGCGGTGAGCGCGACGGCCACGGCGCCGACCCGGAGTCGACGTCGGGGTGGCTGGTCCGCTCCAGAGATCTCAGCAGTCATTCCCGCTCCCAGTCCACCGCGTCCACCAACCAGCGCCCCTCCGGCGCCACGAGTTCCAGGCGCAGCCGGCCGTTCTCCAGCGGCACGAGCACCTCCGTGAACGCCGCCGTCCGTGCCCGGAGCGTCGGCGCTCCGGCCACCTTCGCCACCGGTACGCCCTCCGGGTCGACGCCGGCCAGCTTCTCGGTGAGCGCCGGCGTGGAGAGCGGACGCAGGCTCGCCTGCCACTCGTCCGCGGTGACGCCGGGCCCGCCGAGCCAGGCCGTGGTGAACCGCCCGGCGGTCTGCTCCGGCGTCAGCTCGCCGGTCCTCGTCCGTGGCGACTCCGGCACCGGCGTCGCGATGACCCCGTCGTCCGCCTCGCTGGGATCGACCGTGGTGATGGGTTCCCGCGGTCGGCTGCTCAGCCCACTCGTGGCGTCGACCGGCCCGGCGACCAGGCGGGCCGTCCCGATCACCCCGAAGACCAGCACGGCGATCAGCAGCGCCACCCCGAGCCGGGAGCGGAGAACCCGGGTCACCAGCATCTCGACAGCCCTACGCATCGCCGTCACCGCGCCTCGGAGCGCACCCGCGGGCTGGGCTTCGCGGGTGCCCGTTCGGCCGAGTCGGGACGGTAGACCGCGAAGTTCGGCGCCTCCTCCGGCACGTCCGGCTCCGTCCAGTCGGCCGCCTGGCGGCGCGGGCGTGGCGCGGTGGTGGAGGGCCTCGTCTCGCGCTGCGGCGTCGGCTCCGTCTCGTCGGCGCCGTCGCGACCGTCCGGGCGGTCCGGTGGGGCGGAGGTGCCGGTGGCGGAGTGCGACGGGTCCTCCCGCCGGGCTTCCGGGCGCAGCCGGGACGGCTCCAGCGCCAGCCCTCGCCGTCGGGCGATCGCCGGCTCGGTCGTGCCGCCGGGCTCCACCACGTCGAGCCGGGCGGCGATGCGCATGTCCCGGAAGAAGCGGCGGTGCCACGAGCCGGCCGAACTGACCGCCTCGCTGCTGTCCTTGCCGCCGAGCTGGGTGATCCGGCGGTAGGGACGCAGCAGCAACCAGCCGACCACGCCGCAGAGCCACACGAGCACCACCTGGAGCCAGCCGGCCAGGGTGGGCGTACTCATGATCAGGTCCACCGCGAAGAGGTAGATCGCGGCGCCGGTGCCGAAGATGGCGATGTTGAAGAGCGCGGCCACCACCGCGTTGCCGAGGCGGCGCAGCCCGGCGCTGGCCGGCCGCAGCAGGCCGACCGTGCCGAGGATCGGCGCCGCGATGACCGCCCACCGGAAGATCAGGAAGCCGAGCAGCACCAGCAGTGAGGCGGTCAGGTCGAACATCGCGAAGAGCAGCGCGGCCAGCACCGCGATGAAGCCGGAACCGATCCGGTCCATGTCCCGGGCGCCGGTGAGGTATTCGTACGCCTCTGGGTCCTCCTCCTTGATCTGGCCGGCTACCGTCATCCACTGCTGCTGCTTGGCCTTGATGACCACTCCACGAGTGGCGGGATTGGCGCGGATCGACTGTGCCTCGCCCCAGGAGAGCGACTTTGCGTCATAGAGCGCGGGCCCGTACTTCTTGGCGGTTTCGCTGTCTGCCGACCCGAGCACTCCACGCAGCCAGTTGCGATAGAGCATCGACTCGGTTGCCGTGTCGCTGGCCCGAACGGCCGGTGGCCGCTTGTCGACGCAGGCATCGGGATTCGGAAGCACGCACTTGTCGGCCGGAATGTCCCGCGAAGCGGGCCCTACCGCGTCGTGCACGACGCCAAGGGTGGTGATGAGCGTGCCGTCGGCGATGTTGGCGGACTTGACGGGCCAGGCGGCCAGTGCGGTCACCGCGACCATGACCAGCAGCGCCCAGCCCGCCGTGGTCATCGCGTTGCTCATGTCCGACTGGCGGGAGCGCCAGAGCAGGTAGAGGCCCACCACACAGAGGGTGACGATGCCGAAGACGCTGAACACCTTCTGGTAGACGGCTTTGGTCGACTTCTCCACCAGCGGGTCGGCCCAGCCCCACATCGAGCGCGGGTCCCAGGCCCGTTCACGCAGGGCATTCGAGGCGCCGATGATTGCCGTGGCAAACATGAACTCGCCGTTGGCGACCGTGTTGGTGAACTTGTAGTCCGGATGCAGCACCGTAGAGGCGCAGCCACCCTCGACGTCATAGGTGTTGAAGCTGTAGCCAGCGTAGCCGTAGTCGCTGTAGAGGCCCTTCGGACCGGGCAACTTGGACGAGTCCGGGCGGGACGCGAACCAACCGGCCAGGCCCGAGTCCGGTGCGGTGGGCACCGGCGGCTTCCGGCAGTCGATTTCCGCCTCACCGACCTGCTTCAACTTGGCGACGCAGGCCCTGAAGTCGGTCTGCCACTCCTTGGTGCTGCACAGCTCAGCCGCCGCCTGTGCCGCCGGAGGCGCCGCGACCGCGGGTGTGGCCCCGACGACCGGCCAGCCGATCGTGGCACCGGCGAGCACGCCGAGCGCGAGGAGGAGCGCCGTGATCCGTGCCCGGGCCCTCGCCATGTCACGCCTCCAGATCAGCCAGGACGGTCGGCAGTTGCCCGGCGGCCTGGGCCACCGCGGCGGGGGTGGTGTCCAGGTGTTCGAGCAGTCCGTCGACGTACGACACGTCCACCCGGACCTTCTGCACCCGGCCGTCGACGTCGCGCATGACGAATTCGCGGAAGCCGAGCCGGGCGGCCGACGTGGCGTCGACCGCGGAGAGGGAGGCGAGGGTGGCCTCGTATCCGTCGTCGACCGGCACCCGGAGCAGCCGCAGCGCCTCGGAGGCGATCTCGGTGTCCTCGGCGATCCGGCCGACGAAGACGGTGGAGACGAGGTTCTGCACGTCGAGGCCGAGGATGTCCTTCGGGTTCTGCGAGGCGACCAGCGCGGCGAGGTTCCACTTGCGGGAGTCGCGGGCGAGTCGGACCAGGAACGACCGACCGGAGCGCCAGCCCTCCATGAAGTGCGCCTCATCCAGGCCGACCAGCTTCCGGGAGGACATCGACCCGCCGTAGCAGCGGCGCACGGCGAGGCGGTGCGCGGTGTGCAGCATCGGCAGCGCGAGCGCCTCCTCGGCGGACCAGTACTCCCGTTCGATCTTGAGGTCGGGCAGCCGCAGGCCGGCCATGGTGATGACGGTGAGCGCCGCGTCGGCTCCGAGCAGCCCCTCCGGCGGACGGCCGAAGAAGAGCATCGCCAACGGCATCTCGGCGGTGTCGAGCAGCAGGTTGGCCAGCTCGCGACCGGCGTCGTCGTCCATGCCCTGAAGGCAGGCGACCACGTCGTCCAGGGTGGAGGTCTCCTCCGCCGGCACCTGGCGTACGGCGTGCCGGAACAGCGTCGCGGTGGACGCCTCCCGGGCCACCTGCGGCGGCACCAGCATCATGCAGATGTCCTGCACCAGCATCCGGCGCTCGGCCCGGGCATTGGAGACCGCGATCTCGAATTCCCGGTCACCGCCCGCGCCCCCGCCGAACTCGCTGCGCAGCGGGGTGGGGATCAGCGAGTACGGGGCGAGGGTCCCCTGTTCCGACCCGGTGAGGTTCAGCACCCGGGCGTACGGCCGCAGTTCGGGCATCGCGCAGAGCCGGGCCAGCGGGCCGGACGGGTCGAGCAGGGTCACCTGGACCCCGCGCCGGGCGGCCAGGTAGCCCAGCGCGCCGAGCAGGGTGGACTTGCCGCCGCCCGGCTCGGCGACGAACACCGCCAGGCCGGAGCGTTCCCGCACCTCCATCGGGAAGTGCAGGTCGAGGAAGACCGGCCGGCGGCAGGTGCCGGCGGTACGGCCGATCAGGTCACCCCGGCGGTCGCCGACGGTCGAGGCGGCCTGCGGCAGCGCGGCGGCGAGCAGCGGCACCGGCATCCGCCGGACGTAGCCGGTGTTGGCGATCGGCTCCCCGGGGATGAACTCGCGGGCCAGCCAGTCCTGGTTCTTCGGGTGCTGGAGCGAGATGCGCAGCTCCCGGCTGTACAGCTGGGTGAGCCGGCGGGCCCGTTCGAGGCACTCCTCGCGGGTCCGGCCGCCCACGGCGATCCGGTGCCAGCCGTGCGCCCGGGCCGAGTCGACCGGCAGCCCGGTGGTCATCTCGTCGCCGATCACCAGCGCCCGCTTCGCCAGCCGCTCCAGCTCGGGCGGGGCGTCGATGCCGTGCTCGGCGTAGTCGAGCTGCTGGGACCGGATCATCCGCAGTCGGTGCTCGAGGTTGCGGAAGGAGTCGCCCGAACCGAGGATGTCCACCCGGGTGGAGATCTCCATCGGCCAGGGCAGCCGCTCGTGGAAGTGCAGCCAGGGCTCGTGCCGTTCGGGGATCTCCAGCGGCTCCATCCGGCCGACGGCGAGCACGGCGACGTGCCGTTCCTCGCCGGTCATCCGGTTGACCAGCTTGACCGTGGAGCCGTACGGGGTGCGGTAGCGCTCCACCTGCTCGGTGAGGGCGAGCAGGTCGCCGCGTTCCCAGCGGCCGTTGGTCACCGGGGAGAGCGTGCCGGGCGGGGCCATGCAGAGCGCGACGGAGCGGTAGAGCAGCCACTCCAGTTCCTGCGCGGTGACCCGGCGGCCGCGCATGCCGAACGCGCCCAGCACCTCGTCGAACTGCTCGACGGTGCGGCTCAGCTTGCGGCGCTCACCGTCGGCGGTGCCCCGGCCGAAGGTGCGCAGCACCCGCTCGGTGAGCGAGTCGCCGAGCGAGCGCCGGGCGAAGGTGACCCCCAGGTAGGTCTGCCCCTCGGCGTGGTTGACGGACATCAGGTGCCGCTGCGCGGCGACCAGGTGGTCGGCCCAACCGGCGGTGCCGGGGACGTCGGGCAGCGGCGAGGCGGTGTGGGCGTCGATGGTGCGGGCCCACTCGTCGGCCGGGAAGGGCCGGGTGGTGCGCCGCAGGTGCAGCCGGAACCCGGCCAGGCCGGCGTACTGCTCGGAGATCGCCGAGAGCAGCGCCTCGCGCTCGGCGTCGGGGCGGAACGCCCACCGCACCTCGGGCAGCCAGTACCAGGCGGTGACGGTGTTGGGGGTGAAGGTGAGGTGGCCCGCGATCTCGGTGATGGCCAGGTCGATCGACGGGTCACGGTCCCCGAATTTGATCTTCGGCGGCTTCACCCGTACGGGCTTGGCGGTGCTCCGCTTGCTGGCGGCGCGCTCGCGCGGCGGCGCCAGTTCCCGGGAGACCCGCTCCGCCGGCTCCTTCGGGCCGGTCTCGGCGAGCTGCCGTCCGGTCGGCTCGACGGTCTCCCGCCGCGCGACGGACTCGGGAATGCCCCGTTCCGCCGGCTCGTGCCAGCTTCGCTCCGTCGGCTGCGGCCAGGCATCCTCCGCCACCTCCGGCCACGCCGGCGCGGGCCGGTCCTGCTCGGCAGGCTCCACAGAGGCCGGCGCGGCGGCCTCCCGCCGGGCGCGCTCGGCGGCCTCCCGCCGGGCCTGTTCGACGGCTTCCCGCCGGGCCCGGTCCGCGGCCTCGCGGGCGGTGCGCGGTTCTCCGACGTCGGTGGTGGTGGCGGGCAACGCGGTGACCCGACGCGGGGTCCGTGGCGGCGGCGTCTCCGCCGACCGTTCGGTGACCAGCTCGGCCTCGCTCGGCGGGCGGAGCGCCGGCAGTCGGTCACCCGACTGGTGCGGGACGCGGGCGCGGGGGGACCGGTCGATGGCGGTGGCGTCGATCCCGGGCGGCGGTTCGACGTCGATCGTGGGCGGCGGCACGGGGGCCGGTACGGCCGAGGCGGGGGGCGCCACCGGCTGGTGCGGGATCTGCGGATGCTCCCGCCCGGTGCCGCGCCGCGGTGACACCGCGGGCGGGGGAGCCGGCCGCGCCGGCACCGGGCCCGGGTGCGCGCCGCCGAAGAGGTCGAGGAACGGGGAGTCGATGTCGGTGCCGTCACCGGCCAGCATCGGCGGGGCCGACGCCGGTTCGGTCGGCGGCACCGGCCTGCCGGGTGCCGGCCGGGGGGCCTGGAACACCCCGACGCCGCCGTGACCGGGGCTGGCGACGAGGGCCGGGTCGTGGATCTCCTCGTCACCCACCTCCTCCGCCGGGTAGTCGAACGACCGCGCACGGTTACCGTGCGGGGCGTTGTGACGTCCGGCCGGGTATCCCGGCGTGGAAGAGCGACTCATTCGACCGCCTCACCCGCGTTGCTCGACTGCCCGATCGGCGTACGCCCGGTCATGCCAGTTCCTCCCGGATCCTGATCCGGCTGCCCACCAGGCGGGGGTCCCGCAGTTCGGCGGCCGGCTCCCGGGTACGTCGCCAGTCCGTCAGCGCGGTGCGGATGACCATCCGCGCCGGCCGGTCCGGGTCGACGTACCGGAAGATGAACGAGGTGCTCACGATGGCGAGGGCGATCTCCCAGGCGGGGAAGAGCTCGACCTGGAGCGTGAACAGCCAGTGGATGAACATGTAGAGGGGTACGAGCAGCATGAACAGGCCGTACTGGGCGTACGGGAGGTGGACGGGCAGGGTGTAGCCGGGCGGCCCGAGGTAGACCAGGCGGGCCCGGTAGATGTCGTCGTCGGTGCGCAGCCGCATCTCTCGCCCGCGCCTATTCGAAGATCAGGTCGATCAGGTAGTCACCGACGAAGAAGAGTGTGGCCGCGCCGGCGATGAAGGCCAGCCCGACGATCGCGATGGCGGAGCTCGTCAGCACCTTGGAGATCTCGCCCCGGCTGGCCCGGCCGATGAAGATGACACCGAGCACGGCCAGCAGGATCGGCGCGATCTTGCTGGCGAAGAAGGTCACGACGCTGTTGGTGTCGATGCCCTTCGGAGCCGGTTCGGCGAGCGGAGCGGCCGACGCCAGGGTGTGCAGGGCCTGTGTGACGCTGGACGACGCCGTCTCCATGAGCTCGAAGGCGATCACTGGAAACCTCCCCATAACGCGGCCGGCGGTGCCGCGGCGGTGCAGTAGGCAAGCCTGGCGGGAAATTCGGTCACTCTGCGCAGCGTCGGCGACGCTACGTCCGTTACTCACCACGGAGAGTGGCGAGCTTTGGGGGGGATTTTTCCCGCTTAGGCCCTCCCTCCAGGCTTCGCCATCTCGATGCTGGGCAATTCCACAGCGTACGGGCCGTCCACCTTTGCGACAACCCGCGAAGAGTCGGCCCGAAACCGCCCGGACGACCGATCGTACACCTGTTCCAAAGCCCACGTCAGGCCCCGCTGCGGCGGGGCCAACGGGGGCCGCCGGAGCCGTCGGTCACGACCGGTACCGTCTAGTCGTGACCGATCTGGTACGGGCGCAGGCCCCGGTGGTGATGGGCGTCCTCAACGTCACGCCCGACTCCTTCTCCGACGGTGGCCGGTACGCGGACCTCGACGCGGCGGTCGCCCACGGAGTGCGACTCCAGGGGGAGGGCGCGCACCTCGTCGACGTCGGCGGCGAGTCCACCCGGCCCGGCGCCGACCGGATCGACGCCGACACCGAGGCGGCCCGGGTGCTGCCGGTGGTCCGCGAACTCGCCACGGCGGGTGTGCCCGTCAGCATCGACACCAGCCGGGCCTCGGTGGCCGAGGCGGCCCTGGCCGCCGGCGCCGCCGTGGTCAACGACGTCTCCGGCGGCCTGGCCGACCCGGACATGGCCCGGGTCGTCCGCGACGCCGGCTGCCCCTGGGTGCTCATGCACTGGCGCGGCCACTCCCGGGGAATGGGCGAGCTGGCCAGCTACACCGACGTGGTCGCCGACGTCCGCGCGGAGCTGGCGCAGCGCATCGACGAGGCGCTCGCCGCCGGGGTCGCCGCCGACCGGATCATCGTCGATCCGGGCCTCGGCTTCGCCAAGACCGCCGCGCACAACTGGGAACTCAGCGCCCGCCTTCCGGAGCTGCTCGACCTCGGCCACCCGCTGCTCTTCGGGGCCAGTCGCAAGTCCTACCTGGGTCGGCTGCTCGCCGGCCCGGACGGCGAACCCCGACCCACCGCGGGGCGCGAGGCGGCCACCGTCGCCACCAGCCTGCTGGCGGTCGCCGCCGGCGCCTGGGGAGTACGTGTGCACGACGTCCGCGGCACCGTCGACGCGCTCACCGTCTGGCAGGCCACCGGCCGCCCCCGCCTCACGAGTCCCGGAGAGGGAACACGATGACCGACCGGATCGCGCTGACCGGCCTGCGGGCCCACGGCCGGCACGGCGTCTACGACTTCGAGCGCGCCCAGGGGCAGGAGTTCGTGGTCGACGCCGTGCTCGAACTCGACCTCGCCCCGGCGGCCCGCTCGGACGAGGTCACCGACACCGTGCACTACGGCGAGCTGGCCGAGCGGCTGGTCGCCGTGGTCACCGGCGAACCGGTCAACCTGATCGAGACACTCGCCGACCGGCTGCTCGCGGTCTGCCTCGCCGAGCCGCTGGTCGCCGCGGCCACGGTGACCGTGCACAAGCCGGAGGCCCCCATCCCGCACGCCTTCCGGGACGTGGCCGTGACCATGCGGCGGACCCGGTGACCCAGGCCGTGCTGTCGCTCGGCAGCAACCTCGGCGACCGGCTCGACCACCTGCGGACGGCGGTCACCGCCCTCGGCGACGCGGTGCTGGTCGTCTCCGGGGTCTACGAGACTCCACCGTGGGGTGACGCCGAACAGCCGGCGTACCTCAACGCGGCGGTGCTGGTCGCCGACCCGGCGGCGACCCCGCGCGACTGGCTGGACCGGGCCCGGGCCGCCGAGACGGCGGCCGGCCGGGTCCGTGACCCGCAGCGCCGCTTCGGGCCGCGCACCCTCGACGTGGACGTCGTCGCGGTCTGGGACGACGCCGGCGAGCCGGTGCTCAGCGACGACCCTGAACTCACCCTGCCGCACCCCCGGGCCCACCTGCGCGCCTTCGTGCTCCGGCCGTGGATCGACATCCAGCCGTACGGGCGACTGCCCGGGCACGGCTGGCTGACCGACGTGCTCAACGCCGAACCGGTGGCCGGTGACGCCCTGGAACTGCGCCCGCGGCCGGAACTGACGTTAGAGTCGGACACATGAACCACTGGAGCCGACCGGCATGACCCAGGCGCACCGTCCACCGCGCGGTCCGGAGCCCGACGGTTCGAAGATGGGCCCCACCCGGATCTCCACCCTGGTGGTCGCCGCGCTCGCCGCCGCGGCGCTGGCCTGGCTGCTGATCAGCGCCTTCTACTACGACGTCGCGCCGGAGCTGCCCTGGCTGCCCGTGGTCACGCTGGCCGGGCTCGCCGTGCTGGAGGCGTACGCCGCGGTCAACACCCGGGCCCGGATCGACCGCAAGCCCGGGCGGGAGCCGGTGAACGCGCTGCTGGTGGCCAGATTCGTGGTGCTGGCCAAGGCCTCCGCGCTGGCCGGCGCGATCTTCACCGGCTTCTACGCCGGGCTCACCGGATGGCTCCTGCTCGACGGCACCACCCGGGCCGCGGCCGAGGACCGGCCGGCCGCCTTGGGCGGTCTGCTCGCCTCGCTCGCCCTGGTCGCCGCCGCGCTCTGGCTGGAGCGCTCCTGCCGGGTGCCGGAGAAGGACGACGACGAGGACCGTGAGGGCCCGGACCTGCCCAGTCGTCGCTGACCAGGGGGTTACGCCCAGCCCCGCGCGCAGGTACCGTCCCTGGCGACCGGAGATAGCCGGCCGTCAACGGTGACGGCCGCGCATGTGGGAGGCGCTCGGCATGGCGTACGACGAACCGGGCCGGACCGCGTCGGGGGAGTCCACACCGAACGTGCCCGCGGCCGTGCTGGAGAACGTCTTCGACGACCCCGCCCACGGGGAGCCCGGCCGCGACCGGGTCGCCGTCCACCTGGTCTGGGAGACCGCGCTGCTGGTCGGGTTGGCCGTGCTGACCTTCCTGCTGTGGCGGGCGGACGCCGACGCCCTGCGCGGCGCCGGCCTGCGGACCCTCCTGGTCGACGTGGTCGCGCTCGGCCTGCTCGCCCTCGCCGCCGGGCTGAGCCTGCGTACCGGGGCGGTCAACCTCGCGGTCGGGCCGGTCGCGGTCGCCGCCGCGCTGCACTTCGCCGAACAGGGCGACCGGGGCGCGCCCGCCGCCCTCGTCCCGCTCCTGGTGGCCGCCGCGGTCGGCGGCCTCGCCGTGGCGCTGGTCGTGGTGGTGCTGCACGTCCCCGGCTGGGCCGCCAGCCTGGCCGCCGCCGCCGGCGTGGTGGTCTGGATCGAACGGCGGACCGCGCCCGTCACCGTGCAGGGCGAGTACGACCCGCGCCGCACCGCCTTCTACCTCTTCGCCGGCTTCGCCGCCGCCGCCGCGCTGGGTGGCATCTTCGGAGCGATCCGGGCGGTCCGGCGGCTGGTCGGCCGGTTCCGGCCGGTCTCCGACCCGGCCCGACGCCGGGGCGCGGTGGCGGCCGTGGTGACCGCCCTCGCGCTGGTCGGCTCGACCGTGCTCGCGGCGCTGGCCGGGGTGCTGATCGCGGCGAACGGCTCCGGCCCGGTCGTGCCCGGGGCCGGGCTGGACTGGACGGTGCTGGCGGTCGGGGTGGCCCTGCTCGCCGGCACCAGCGCGTACGGCCGCCGCGGCGGCATCTTCGGCACCCTGTTCACGGTCGGCCTGGTCGTCGTCTTCCTGGCCTGGCTGGCGGCGGAGGACCGCTCGGTCAGCCGCTGGGCGGTCGGCGCCGTGCTGCTCGGCGCCGGGCTGGTGGTGACCCGGCTCGTCGAGGCGTACGGGCGGCCGCGCAGGTGCGGTGTCGAGGCGGGCGAGCGGGCTCCGGCCGGCGACGGCACGATCAGCACCGGCTGGTCGCTGCACCGGCCCGGCCCGGCCCAGAACTGGCCGCCGGCGCTGCCGGCCCAGTCGACCGCCACCCCACCCGACCCGTGGGAGGCGCCGCGCTGGGACGCCGGGCCGGACCGCTGGGACGACGACCGCTGATCCCCGGACTCCGCGCCTGGTCCCGGCCCCGTCCGGCCGGCCGGAGGTGATCTCGCCGGTTAGGCTCGCGGGCATGAACGGAACTCCTTCCGCCGGTACCGGCCGCAGCTTCGACGAACTCGACGCGCTCTCCACCGAGGAGCTGCGGGAGCAGGCCTTCTCGCTGGCCCGGGAGCGCCGCGACGTGGGCTTTTTCTGGTCGGTGCTGCGGCACCTCCCGAACGCCGACGAGGCCGAGGTGCTCGACGGCGCCCCCAACTCGGTCGGACCCCTCATCGACGAGGCCTCGGCGCTGTGGCGGGAGCTGACCGGTCACGGCTACGAGGAGTCGGAGCCGCTGCTGCGGGCGGCGTTCATCGACTACCTGTCGAAGCACTGACCGGCCGTTCCGCCGGGCGGCGGAGGTTTGCCCCCCGCCCGGGCTCGGGAACTTCCCGCCGCATGGCCCTCACGAACCGCCCCCGGACCGTCAGCGGGCACGGCACCGCCGCGGGCACCGGCACCCTCGCCGCGCTCATCCTCGTCGCAGTCTGTGGCAGCCCGTGGTACGTCGGCTGGGCCGAGACCCACACCGACCCGAACTCCGCCGGTGGCTGGTTCCTGCGGCTGCTCGCCTGGCCGGCCTGGAAGTTCGACTCCGACGACCCGGCGCAGGGGGTGCTCGCCACCGACCTGCGGGCCATCCTGGTGCTGCTGCTCGCCGCGGCCTTCCTCTATCTGGTCCCCACCTCGCAGGTGGCCCGGGTGCCCGGCTCGGCCAGCCAGTTCCTCTCCGGCTGGGCCGCGTACGTCCTCGCCGCCGGTGCCGGCACGCTGGTGGCCACCCTGTTGACCGGCGGCGGTCCCCTGCTCGCCGCCTTCCAGACCACCGGGGCGGGCGCCACCTACGGCTTCTTCGCCGGTTGGATCATCGGCCTGGCCAGCCTCGGCGGCCGGGCCTGACGCCGCCGGCCCGACGTGGCCGGGCGGGCGAGGTTCAGCGCTGTCCGAGTTCGAGCACCCGGGCCCGGGTGAGCGTCCCGACCGGGCGGTCGTCGGCGGTCACCACGACCGCTTCCGCGCCCGAGGTGAGCATCGCGGCCAGCGCGTCGTACGCCGACCCGCCCAGCGGCACCGCCGGCAGGTCGGCGGCCGGGTCCACCGGGGGGTCGAGCACGTCCCGGCCGACCGGGGTCACGGCGAGCCGGCGGATGCCCCGATCGGCGCCCACGAACTCCCGGACGAACGGCGAGGCGGGCGCACCGAGCAGGACGGCGGGGCGGTCGTACTGCTCCAGATGACCGCCCTGGGAGAGCAGCGCGATCCGGTCGCCCAGCCGGACCGCCTCGTCCAGGTCGTGGGTGACCAGCACGATGGTCTTGCGGACCTCGGCCTGGAGCCGCAGGAACTCCTCCTGGAGGCGGGTCCGCACGATCGGGTCGACGGCCGAGAACGGCTCGTCCATCAGCAGCACCACCGGGTCGGCGGCGAGCGCCCGGGCGACCCCGACCCGCTGGCGTTGGCCACCGGAGAGCTCGTGCGGGTAGCGCCGGCCGAACTGCGCCGGGTCGAGACCGACCAGCTCCAGCAGCTCGCCGGTGCGCCGGCGGATCTGCTCCTTCGACCAGCCGAGCAGCCGGGGGACGGTGCCCACGTTGGTCTCCACCGTCTGATGGGGAAAGAGCCCGACGTTCTGGATCACGTAGCCGATCCGGCGGCGCAGCCGCACCGGGTCGACCCGGGTGATGTCCTCGTCGCCGAGGAGGATCCGGCCGCCGGTCGGCTCGATCAGCCGGTTGACCATCCGCAGCACGGTGGACTTGCCGCAGCCGGACGGTCCGATGAGCACCACCAGCTCGCCGGCCTTCACCTCCAGGCTCAGCTCCCGGACCGCCTCGGTGCCGTCCGGGTAGCGCTTCCGGATGCCGTCGAGGGTGATCGAGGCAGCGCTGTGCCCGGCGTCGCCGGTGCCTACCGGGGTAACGTCCACGTGTGTCCTCCCACCTGAGCTACCTGGCCGACCCGGGTAACCCGTGGTTCTCCTGGCAGTACGTGCGGGACAACTCTGACACGATCCTCGCCGCGTTGCGGGAGCACACGTCACTGACCGCCCGGGCGGTGCTGATCGCCGCCCTGGTCGCGCTGCCGCTGGCGGTGGCCGCGTACTGGTTCCGGGCCCTCGCCGGCCCGATTCTCGCACTCACCGGGGTGCTGTACACGATCCCGTCGCTGGCGCTCTTCGCCTTCATCGCCCCCTACCTGGGCATCGGCGCGGTCACCGTGCTGACCGTGGTGGTGCTGTACGCGCTGCTGGTGATCGTGCGCAACGCGGTGGCCGGGCTCAACCAGGTGCCCCCCGAGGTCCGGGACGCGGCCGAGGGCATGGGGTACGGCCGCTGGGCCCGACTGTTCCGGATCGACCTGCCGCTGGCCCTGCCCGGCATCCTGACCGGACTGCGGTTGGCCACCGTGTCCACCGTCGCGCTGGTCACGGTCGGGGTGGTGGTCGGTCGGGGCGGCCTCGGGCAGCTGATCTTCGCGGGCTTCCAGAACAACTTCTACAAGGCCCAGATCATGACCGGGACGCTGCTCTGCGTGCTGCTGGCGCTGGTGCTGGACCTGATCCTGGCCGGGGCGGGCCGGCTGCTCACCCCCTGGCTGCGCGGGCGGGCCCGATGAGCAACCCGTTCGCGCAGGCGGTGGTCTGGCTTAACGACCCGCTCAACTGGACCAACCCGGGTGGCGTCCTGGACCGGCTCGGCGAGCACCTCAGCATCTCCGCCGCCGCCGTGCTGCTCGGCTGCCTGGTGGCGTGGCCGGTCGGGCTCTGGCTCGGGCACACCGGGCGCGGCGGCGGGGCGGTCGTGCTGATCTCCAACCTCACCCTCGCCATCCCCACCCTGGCCCTGCTGACCATCCTGCCGCTGACCTTCCTCGGCTTCGGCCGGCCGGCGGTGGTGGTCGCGCTGGCCGTCTTCGCGGTCCCGCCGCTGCTGGCCAACGCGTACACCGGGGTGCGGCAGGCCGACCCGGAGGCCCGGGACGCGGCGCGGGGGATGGGGCTCTCCGGCGGGCAGGTGCTCCGCCGGGTGGAGTTGCCGCTGGCGGTGCCGTACCTGGCCGCCGGATTCCGTACCGCCGCCGTGCAGGTGGTCGCCACCGCCGCGCTCGCCTCGTTCGTCAACGGTGGCGGGCTCGGGCAGATCATCCGGGCCGGCTTCGGGCTGGACATCGCCGCCGGCGGTGGGCAGATCCTCGCCGGCGGTCTGCTGGTGGCCGGGCTGGCGCTGCTGGTGGAGGGGCTCCTGGCGGTGATCGAGCGGCTGGTCACTCCGCGCCCGTTGCGGCGTACCCGGAGCAGGGCGAGCCGGCGGGCGGCGGACGCGGTGGCCGGCGCCTGAACCGGTCGATGACGATCAGGTGACGAACGCCGCACGGGTTTGTCGGTCGGACCGGGAGGATGTTGGCTGAAGGTACGGGCGGCCGAGCGGATCGCCCGTCGGACACGCGGCCGGGGCGAAGGCCCCGCGCCGGGACACGGAAGGCGGGCACGATGCGCGTACGGACACGGCTGACGATCGGCGCGGTGGGCGCCCTGACGTTGGCGGGGCTGCTCACCGGCTGCGGGGACGCCGGATCCTCCGGCACCGACGCGCCGGAGCAGGGCGCCAGCGGTGCGGGCTGCGCCCCGGTCGCCGGTGACCGGCTGGTCGTGCTGACCGACGACAAGAAGCTCCAGAACACCGACAACGTCATTCCGGCGGTCAACGCGAGGGCCGCCAACCCCCAGTTGCTGGCCGCGCTGGACAAGGTCTCCGCCGCGCTGGACACCCCGAAGCTGATCGCGCTCAACAAGGCCGTCGACGTCGAGCGCAAGAGCCCGAAGGCCGCCGCCGAGGAGTTCGCCTCGGCCAACGGCCTCACCGCCGGCGTCGCCAAGGGCCCGGGCGGCGAGCTGGTGGTGGGCGCCGCCAACATCACCGAGAACCAGACCCTGGCGGAGCTCTACAGCATCGTCCTCACCGCGGCCGGCTACGAGGTCAAGGTGCAGACGATCGGCAACCGGGAGCTCTACGAGCCGGCCCTGGAGAAGGGCGAGATCCAGGTCGTCCCGGAGTACGCGGCGACGATGGCCGAGTTCCTCAACACCAAGGCCAACGGCCCGAACGCCACCCCGGTCTCCTCGCCGGACCTGGACAAGACCGTGACCGCGCTGAAGGCCGCCGGCGACAAGGCCGGCATCGTCTTCGGCGCCCCGTCCACGGCCCAGGACCAGAACGCCTTCGCCGTCACCTCGGCCTTCGCCGACAAGTACGGCCTGAAGACCCTCTCCGACCTGGCCGCCAAGTGCTCCGGCAAGGCGACCGTGCTGGCCGGCCCGCCGGAGTGCCCGCAGCGGCCCAAGTGCCAGGCCGGCCTGGTCGAGGTCTACGACTTCAAGGCCGGTTCGTTCAGCTCGCTGGACGCGGGCGGCCCGCAGACCAAGAACGCGCTGAAGACCGGTCAGGCCAGCGTGGGCCTGGTCTTCTCCTCCGACGGCGCGCTGGCGACCAGCTGAGCGTCGTCCGGTCGCGGTCGGCGTTTCGTCGACCGCGACCGGACCCGCACGGCCGGGAGATGAGCCTTGCGGACCGTTCCCCGCCAGGGCATCTCTCGGTAGGCTGCACAGCCATGCCCGCCCCGGTCCTCCCCGAGAAGTACAACCCGCAGCTGCTGAGCATCCTGTTCTGGATCGGCGTGGCGTTCGCGCCGATCGCGGCACTGATCCTGCTGATCGCCGACGGGAACGGGCCGCTGCGGTTCGCCGCGGTGCTGGCGATCATGGCGGTGGTCCTGATTGGCCTGTCGATCGCGCTGCGCGCCGACGGTGGTGGGCGGCCCGTCGGCGACGACCTGCTGGACGAGCTGGAGCAGCTGCGCCGTGAGCTGCGCAGCGAGATCGTCGCCGCCGCCCAGCGCGGCAACCAGGCCCTCGACCAGGCACAGCGGGTCGAGGACCAGATGACGGCGCTGCGCCGCCGGCTCGACGCCGCAGCGGCCGGGATCGCCGCTGCCGCCGGGATCAGCGCGCCCGTCGCCGAGCAGGCGGCGGGCGGCGGTCGGGCGCGGGTGCCGTCCGTGGAGAGCCACCACGAGGAACCGGGCCGGCGACGTGCGGCCGCGCCCGAGGAGACCCCGGTCGCCAGGGGCCGGTCCTACGGGGACGACGACGAGGCGGCCGGCCGTCGCTACGGCACGGAACGCCCGTCCGCCGGCCAGGCGGGGGTGTACGGCGCGCCGGCGCGCGAGGCGTGGAGCGCCGCCTCCGACCCGGCTCCCCGCCCGGTGGTGCGGCACACCGAGACCGTGCACGTCACCACCCGGCACACCGTGGTGGACGGCGCCGATCCGGCCGCCGGCAACCGCTACGGCGGCGGGTACGCCGGCCGTTGGTCGTCCGGCGCGGAGGAGCCGGCCTGGGGCGAGGGCGAGTCGGAGCCCTGGCCGGGACCGACCGAGCCGGTCGACCGGGGCTGGCCGGATCCGGCGGACGACCGTTCCCGGGCCGGCGCCGGTCACCGTGAGGAGCGGCCCTGGGCGGGTGGTCACCGTGAGGAGCGGCCCTGGGCGGGGGGTCACCGCGAGGAGCGGTCCCAACCGGCCGACGAGCACGCCGAGCAGCCCTGGGGGGAGCGGTCGTACCCGGCCGAGGCGGGTTGGTCCGGGGTGCGGGCCGGCGACCGGTGGGCCGAGGTGCGCGACGACGGGCACGGCCGGGAGGTGCGCGTCGGCGAGCGGCGGGCGGAGGTGCACGCCGACGGCGCCCAGTTCCGGGTCTCCGACCGCTGGGCGGCGGTGCGCCAGGACGAGCCGCGCCGGGACCACGACCGTCCGGGTGAGCAGTGGGGTGGTGGCGGCTGGTCGGATCCGGCGGACCGGGCGCTGCCGGCCGGCGGGGTGCCGGTGCCGGACGAGTGGCGACCCTCGGGGCGGGGCGAGCAGCCGGCCGAGGAGTGGCGTTCCGCCGGGCGGGGCCAGCGGGCGGCCGAGGAGTGGCGGGGTGCGCCGGGCCGGGAGCCGGTGGTGGAATGGCGCGGCCAGCAGTCGACCGACGAGTGGCGACCGCCGGCGCAGCGGGACCGCCGGGCGGCCGAGCCGTCGGAGTCCCGGCAGTGGGGGCAGGGCTACCCGGCGCAGGACGACGTGCCGCGCGCCGGCGGGGGCTGGCGCTGACGGTGCGGGGCTGACGGCGACCGGGCCGTCACTTGTCGATGTCGCCGACCACGAAGAACATCGAGCCGAGGATGGCGATCAGGTCGGGCACCAGGCAGCCGGGGAGCAGGGTGGCCAGCGCCTGGACGTTGGCGTACGACGCGGTGCGCAGCTTGAGCCGCCACGGGGTCTTCTCCCCCCGGGACACCAGGTAGTAGCCGTTGATGCCGAGCGGGTTCTCCGTCCAGGCGTAGGTGTGCCCCTCGGGCGCCTTGACGACCTTGGGCAGCCGGGTGTTGACCGGCCCGGTCAGCCGGTCGACCCGGTCCAGGCACTGCTCGGCGAGGTCGAGCGAGGCGTACACCTGGTCGAGCAGCACCTCGAAGCGGGCGTGGCAGTCTCCGGCGGTGCGGGTGACCACCGGCACGTCCAGCTGGTCGTAGGCCAGGTAGGGCTCGTCCCGGCGCAGGTCCAGGTCGAGGCCGGAGGCGCGGGCGACGGGGCCGGACGCGCCGAAGGCGGCGGCGTCGGCGGCGGAGAGCACCCCCACGCCCACGGTGCGGGCCAGGAAGATCTCGTTGCGCCGGATGAGGTTGTCCAGGTCGGGCAGGCGGCGGCGGACCTCGCCGATCGCGGCGCGGGCCCGGCCGGTCCAGCCGGCCGGCACCTCCTCCTTGAGCCCGCCGACCCGGTTGAACATGTAGTGGACCCGGCCCCCGGAGACCTCCTCCATCACCGCCTGGAGGGTCTCCCGTTCCCGGAAGGCGTAGAAGACCGGGGTGATCGCGCCGATCTCCAGCGGGTACGAGCCGAGGAACATCAGGTGGTTGAGCACCCGGTTCAGCTCTGCGAGGGCCATCCGCAGCCAGACCGCCCGTTCCGGCACCTCCATGCCCATCAGCCGCTCGACGGCGAGCACCACGCCCAGCTCGTTGGAGAACGCCGACAGCCAGTCGTGCCGGTTGGCCAGCACGATGATCTGCCGGTAGTCGCGGACCTCGAAGAGCTTCTCCGCGCCCCGGTGCATGTAGCCGACGATGGGTTCGGCGGAGACCACCCGCTCGCCGTCGAGGACCAGCTTCAGCCGGAGCACGCCGTGCGTGGACGGGTGCTGCGGGCCGATGTTGAGCACCATGTCGGCGCCGAGCTGCTCGCCGCCCGCGCCGGTGCCGACGGTCAGTTGGCGGAGGTCGCCGGCGTCGGTGGTCATGCCCGTCATCGTGCCATGAACGGGGTCGGGTCGACGCCGACCGGTTGCCGTAGCCACCAGTGCCCGCCGAGGCCGGTCGGGTCGGCCAGCTCGGCCACCGCCGACGCGGCGGCCAGCGCCCGGACGTAGCCGGCCGGGTCGCGGGCGGCCAGGCCGAGCGGCGGTCGGCCGCCGTCGGCCCCCAGCGCCCGCAGCGCCTCCCGCTGCGAGACCAGGGAGTACGCACACCGGGCGACCCGCTCACCGGCGGAGGCGACCGAGTCCATGGCGACGTGCGCGGTGACGTCGGTCGACCCGTCGGGCACCGGCGGCACCTGCCGCCCGTGCCGGTACCCGGTCAACGTCCCGTGCCACGGCCGCCCGTCGCGAAGGTGTCCGTAGTCCACGGCCAGCGCCAGTCCCCGGTCGACGTGCCGGACGGCGTCGGCCCAGGCTTCGTCCCGGGTCCTTCCGATCTCGGCCCTCTCGCCGACCGCCCGGGACGCCGACCCGGTCGGGGTGGGCCACCACCGGTCGAGCCAGTCGGCGTCGGCGGCGTCGACCGGCTCACCGACGGTCTCCTCGCCGGTGGCCGGGTCGACCAGCAGGTACCGCCAGCCGCCGGCGGTGGGTACGGCGATGTCCAGCGGGACGTTGTCCAGCCACTCGGTGGCGAGCAGCAGCCCGGTGATCCCGTGGGGGAGGTGGTCCGACCATTCGATGCGCCCGGGGAGGTCCTCGGGCCGGGGGGCCTTCTCCACCGCGGTGAGCCGTACCCGGTCGGCGAGCGGGACCGGGGCGGCGGGCGTCGGGTCGGCGGGGGCCGACGGACGGGCCACGGCCTCCAGCAGCGCTCGCAGCAGCTCCCCGCGACCGGCCCCCACGTCGACGACGGCGAGGACTGCCGGGTGGCCGAGGGCGACGTCGACCTGGGTGAGCAGGCGCAACAGGGCTGTGGTGAAGGCCGGGGTGGCGTGCACGCTGGTGCGGAAGTGGGCGGCCGGCCCGGCCCCGGAGACGAAGAAGCCAGTGGGCCCGTAGAGCGCCCGGTCCATGGCGTCCCGCCAGGGCAGCCGGTCGGAGAAGGTCACCCGCCGACCGTACGGGTCCGGTAGATCTCGACGCAGCCGGCCGAGGCCCGGAACTCGTCGAATTCGGGGACCGGTCGGCCGGCGCGGGCCGCGACCGCCCGCACCGCCTCGGGGAACCCGTCGAGGTCTTCGTTCAGCTCCAGGAACTCACCGGAGGAGTGGCTGACGTCCAGGTAGAGGAATTTCTGGTCGTCCGGCGGGAGCACCAGGACGCACACCCCGACGTCCGTGATCTCCGTCCAGGGGTAGCCGACGACGCCGTGGCCGCCTTCGGTCCAGATCCCGTTCTCGTCGACGACGATCCGCTCTGTCACCGGCCGCAGCGTAGCCCCGCGCGGCAGCTCAAAGTGGCCTGCCGAACCGCCCCCGGCCACGGCCGGTGAAGGTTTTCACACATGCTGTTTTCGTTCCTTGACCCCGGCGCATACTTGCGGTCGACCGGTACCCCCTCCGAGGACTGGATCGATGCCATGAGCGCACCGCTGCGCCCGCGCCCGGCTGCCCCGCGCGGGGCCGCCGCACCGTCGGGCGGCGCCCCTGTCGGCGCCCCGCTCGCCTTTTCCCGCACCCTGACCGTCGGCATCATCGGCGCCGGCCGGGTCGGTGCCGTGCTGGGCGCGGCGCTCGCCGCCGCCGGCCACCGGGTCGTCGCCGCCTCCGGGGTCTCCGGCGCCGCCAAGGCCCGGATCGCGCTGCTGCTGCCCGACGCCCGGAACCGGTCCGCCACCTCGGTGGCCCGGGCCGCCACCGACCTGCTGCTGATCGCCGTACCGGACGACGCGCTCGCCGGCGTGGTCGCGGGGCTGGCCGAGACCGGTGCGCTGCGTCCCGGGCAGGTGGTCGCGCACACCTCCGGCGCGCACGGCCTGGCGGTGCTCGCCCCGGCCGCCGCGGTGGGTGCCCGGCCGCTGGCCCTGCACCCCGCGATGACCTTCACCGGTACGCCGGACGACCTGGGCCGTCTCGCCGGCATCTCGTACGGGGTGACCGCCCCGGCGGAGCTGCGCCCCCTCGCCGCCCGGCTCGTCGCCGACCTGGGCGGGGTGCCCGAGTGGATCGGGGAGGCCGACCGGGCGCTCTACCACGCGGCCCTGGCGCACGGCGCCAACCACCTGGTCACCCTGGTCAACGAGGCGGCCGACCGGCTGCGCGACGCCGGGGTGGCCAGTCCGGAGAAGGTGCTCGCCCCGCTGCTGCGGGCGGCCCTGGAGAACGCGCTCCGGTTCGGCGACGACGCGCTGACCGGCCCGGTGTCCCGGGGTGACGCGGGCACCGTACGCCGGCACCTGGCCCGGCTGGCGGAGACGGCGCCGGAATCCGTCGCCCCCTATCTGGCGTTGGCCCGTCGTAGTGCCGACCGGGCGATCGCGGCCGGCCGGCTGCGGCCGGTGGACGCGGAATCGCTGCTGGACGTGTTGGCGGGTATCCACCGGGAGGTGGCGGCGTGAGCGTGAGGAGTGAGCCGATCTTGCGAGCCCCGCAGTCGCGAACCGAGGTGACGGGCGTGAGCGTGAGGAGTGAGCCGATCTTGCGAGCCCCGCAGTCGCGAACCGAGGTGATCCCGTGACGGAGTTGGTGCACACCCGGGCGGAGCTGGCGGCGGCGCGGGACGGGCTGAAGGGCACCGTCGGCGTGGTGATGACCATGGGTGCGCTGCACTCGGGCCACGAGACGTTGCTGCGGTCGGCCCGCGAGCGGGCCGACCACGTGGTGGTGACGATCTTCGTCAACCCGTTGCAGTTCGGGCCGAACGAGGACTTCGACCGCTATCCGCGCACCCTCGACGACGACCTGGAGATCTGCCGCCGGGCCGGGGCCGACGTGGTCTTCGCCCCGTCGGCGACGGACATGTACCCGGACGGGCAGCCGCTGGTCCGGGTGAACCCGGGTCAGCTCGGCGAGGACCTGGAGGGGCAGAGCCGTCCGGGCTTCTTCCACGGGGTGCTGACCGTGGTCATGAAGCTGCTCCAGCTCACCCGGCCGGACCTGGCCTTCTTCGGCGAGAAGGACTACCAGCAGCTCACCCTGGTCCGGCGGATGGCCCGCGACCTGGACGTGCCGGTGGAGGTGGTCGGCGTGCCGACCGTCCGGGAACCGGACGGGCTGGCGCTGTCCAGCCGCAACCGCTACCTCTCCCCGGACGAGCGGCGTTCCGCGCTGGGCCTGTCGGCCGCGCTGCGGGCCGGCGCCGCCGTCGCCGACGAGGGGCGCGACGCCGGGGAGGTGCTGGCCGCCGCGCACCGGGCGTTCGGCGCGGCCGCCCCGGGCGCCCAGCTGGACTACCTGGTGCTCACCGACCCGGACCTGGAGCCGGGCCCGGTGGCCGGCCCGGCGCGGCTGTTGATCGCCGCCTGGGTGGGCGGTACCCGGCTGATCGACAACCTGGCGATCCGGCTCGCCCCCCGTTCCTGACCTCCTCCACCACACCTGCTGAAAGGCACCCCGATGTTCCGGACGATGCTCAAGTCGAAGATCCACCGGGCCACGGTGACCCAGGCCGACCTGCACTACGTCGGCTCGGTGACCGTGGACCAGGATCTGCTCGACGCCGCCGACCTGCTCCCCGGCGAGCAGGTGGCGATCGTGGACGTGACCAACGGTGCCCGGCTGGAGACGTACGTGATCCCGGGCGAGCGGGGCAGCGGCGTGATCGGCATCAACGGCGCCGCCGCGCACCTGGTGCACCCCGGTGACCTGGTCATCCTCATCTCGTACGGCCAGATGGACGACGCCGAGGCGCGCTCGTACCAGCCCCGGGTGGTCCACGTCGACGCGGACAACCGCGTCGTCGCCCTGGGCGCCGACCCCGCCACCGCCGCCCCCGGCACCGCCGGCACCCCCACCCCCAACCCCCTCGCCCTCCTCAACTGACCCACCCCACCCCGCCGATCACGCAGTTGCGGTGGACGATTCGTAGCCGTTGGCGGCTTTCGTCCGCCAGCACAACTGCGTGATCGACGAGTTCGGGTGTGGGGCGGACATCCGGTCTGTCACCGGAAGGTCATTTTTGGTTACCCTGAGCGGACCGTCGGGTTGACGGTCGTCGGCTGGGGGAGGCCGCGATGCGCCGAGCGATGACGACCACGGTCGCCGGGTTGGTCGCGGGGGCCCTGCTGGCCGGCTGTGGTGCGGGCGGCGGGACCGACGGGGACCTCACCGACGACTGGAAGGCCATGGCAGCCGCCGGGCCGTTCACCCCCGCAGCCGGGGTGTGCCAGGTCGCGGACTTCACCGAGACCGTCGGGCTGGACGCGTACGCGCCGGTGGACTGCGCGGTGGCGCACCGGGTGGAGACCGTGCACGTCGGCGCGTTCCCGGCCGACCGGGCCACCCGGCCGGCCACCGGCTCGCCCGAGCTGCGGGGCGCGTTCGCCGAGTGCGACACGCGCGCCACCGGCTACGTCGGCGACGACTGGCGGGCCGGGCGGCTGCGGCTGGCCGTGGCGCTGCCCACCGTCCCGGGCTGGGCGGCCGGGGCCCGCTGGTACCGCTGCGACCTCAGCGAGGTGAACACCGTCGAGACGGCCGCCGTCGTGGTCACCCGCACCGGCAGCCTGCGCGACGCGCTGAAGGGGGCGTCCCCGCTGCGGCTGGGCTGCCAGCAGAGCCGGTCCGGCCGTGGTCGCGGGGTGCAGACCCTGATCCCGGTGGCCTGCGAGACCCGGCACGACGCCGAGTTCGTCGGGGTGTGGAAGGCGCCGGACCGGCCGTACCCGGCCAGGGACGCCGACTGGGCGCCGCTCTACACCGGCTGCCGCACCGCCCTCGGCCGGTACGTCGGTGTGCCGGACGACGCCGACCTGCGCTTCCGCAGTGGCGTGGTGGTACGCCCACCCGGTCCCGGCCGCTGGCGGGTCGGCGACCGGGGGGTCCGCTGCTACCTGTGGCTCAGCGACCGGACGGTGACCGCGTCGCTGAAGGGTGCCGGACCGGCCGGTATGCCGGTACGGACGAAGTAGCGGACGCCGTAGCCGATACCACTCGTCCCGCCCCCGCCGCCCGTGGTGAGGGCCGTTCGGGTTGACTGTGCTCATGGACCTTCCGACCGTCGACCTGCCGGCCGTGCCCCGACTGCTGGCCGCTCCCGCGCCCGGCTGGGTGGAGACCACCGACGTGATCGTGGTCGGGTCCGGGGTCGCCGGGCTCACCGCCGCGCTGCACCTGCGCGAGGCGGGTCTGCACGTCACCGTGGTCACCAAGGTCAACATCGACGACGGCTCGACCCGCTGGGCCCAGGGCGGCATCGCCGCCGTGCTCGACCCGGCCGACACCCCGGCCGCCCACGCGTACGACACGGAGGTCGCCGGGGTCGGGCTCTGCGACCCGGCGGCGGTGCGGGTGCTGGTGGAGGAGGGCCCGACCCGGCTGCGCGAGCTGATGCGCATCGGCGCCGAGTTCGACCGCAACCCGGACGGTTCGCTGATGCTCACCCGGGAGGGTGGGCACCGGGCGGACCGGATCGTGCACGCTGGTGGCGACGCCACGGGGGCGGAGGTGCAGCGGGCGCTGCACGCGGCGGTCCGGCGCGACCCGTGGATCCGGCTGGTGGAGCACGCCCTGGTGCTGGACCTGCTGCGCGCCCCCGGGGACGGCCCCGACGGGCTCGGCCCGGCCTGCGGGATCACCCTGCACGTGCTCGGCGAGGGCAGCGAGGACGGCGTGGGCGCGCTGCTGGCCCGGGCGGTGGTGCTGGCCACCGGCGGGATGGGACAGGTCTTCTCGGCCACCACGAACCCGGCGGTCTCCACCGGGGACGGGGTGGCGCTGGCGCTGCGGGCCGGCGCGGCGGTGACCGACGTCGAGTTCGTCCAGTTCCACCCGACCGCGCTGATCACCCCGGCCGGCGCGGGCGTGCCCGGCGCCGGCCGGGCCCAGCAGCCGCTGGTCTCCGAGGCGCTGCGGGGCGAGGGCGCCCACCTGGTCGACGGCGACGGCAAGCGGTTCATGGTGGGCCAGCACGAGCTGGCCGAGCTGGCCCCCCGGGACGTGGTGGCCAAGGGCATCCACCGGGTGCTGCTGGCCACCGGCGCCGACCACGTGTACCTGGACGCCCGGCACCTCGGCGGTGACCACCTCGCCGGGCGGTTCCCGACCATCGTCGCCTCCTGCCTGGCCATCGGCGTCGACCCGGCCACCGACCTGATCCCGGTCGCCCCGGCCGCCCACTACGCCTCCGGCGGCGTCCGCACCGACCTGCGCGGCCGGACCTCCATCCCCGGCCTGTACGCCTGCGGCGAGGTGGCCTGCACGGGCGTGCACGGCGCCAACCGGCTGGCCAGCAACTCCCTGCTGGAGGGGTTGGTCTTCTCCCGCCGGATCGCCGAGGACATCGCCGCCGGCCTGCCGGAGCAGGCGAAACCGGCGGAGACGGGCGCCTGGGTGGGGGGCGAGGGCTGGGTGGTGCCGGCCGGCGGCACGCCGGCCCTGCAACGGGCGATGACCCGGGGCGCCGGGGTGCTCCGATCGGCGCGGACGCTGGCCGGGACGGCGGTCACGCTGGGCGAGCTGGGCCGGGGCCGGGGCACGCCGTGCACCGCCGACTGGGAGGCGACGAACCTCATCACCGTGGCGTCGGCCCTGGTCGCCGCCGCCTACGCCCGCCAGGAGACCCGGGGCTGTCACTGGCGGGAGGACTTCCCGACGGCCGACGAGCGGTGGCGGGGCCACCTCGTCGAGGCGATCGGGGCACGGGACCGGTTGGCGCAGCGGTGGGAGGAGTCAGCGTGAGCGCGAGGAGTGAGCCGTTCTTGCGAGCCCCGCAGTCGCGAACGAAGGTGGTCCGGTGAGCGTGAGGGATGAGCCGTTCCTGCGAGCCCCGCAGTCGCGAAGTGAGGAGAGTGCCGTGATCGAGTCGACGGAGCGGACGTTGCGGGCCGGTGGGCTGGACCCGGAGCGGGTGCGGCGGGTGATCACCGACGCGCTCGCCGAGGACCTGGGTGCGGACTTCCTCGACGTGACCAGCGTGGCCACCATCCCCGACACGCAGACCGACACCGCCGACCTGGTCGCCCGCGCCGACGGCGTGGTGGCCGGGCTGGCCGTGGCCGCGGCCGTGTTCGAGCTGGTCGGCGAGGTGACCGGGGTGGGTCGTACCGTCGAGGTGTCGTTGGTGGCGCACGACGGGCAGCGGGTGGCGCGCGGCGACGTGCTGGCCACGGTGACCGGCCCGACCCGGCTGCTGCTCACCGCCGAGCGGACGGCGCTCAACCTGCTCTGCCGGATGTCCGGGGTGGCCACCCACACCCGGGCCTGGGCGGACGCCCTCGCCGGCACGAAGGCGATGGTGTTGGACACCCGCAAGACGACGCCGGGCCTGCGCGCCCTGGAGAAGTACGCGGTGCGGGCCGGCGGGGGGACCAACAAGCGGATGGGCCTGCACGACGTCGCCATGATCAAGGACAACCACAAGCTCGCCGCCGGCGGCGTCGCGCCCGCCTACCACCGGGTCCGGGAGGCGTTCCCGGACGTGCCGGTGCAGGTGGAGGTGGACACGGTCGCCGAGGCGGTGGAGGCGGTCGGGGCCGGCGCGGACTTCCTGCTGCTGGACAACATGTCCCCGGAGATGCTGCGCGAGGTGGTGGCGCGGGTCGGGGACCGGGCCGAGCTGGAGGCGACCGGTGGTCTCACCCTGGACGTCGCGGCGGAGTACGCGGCGACCGGCGTGGACTTCCTGTCGGTGGGCGCGCTGACCCACTCGTCACCGATCCTGGACATCGCGCTGGACCTGCGGGTGGAGTGAGGCCGTCGCGCGCCCGGGCCGCTGCGGTTCGCGGGGCCGGCTCGCTCCTCGCGCTCACCGGCGGCGTCTAGGCTGCGCGTGTGCTGCTCTGCATCGACATCGGAAACACCAACACCGTGCTGGCGACCTTCGACGGCGACAAGCTGGTGCACTCCTGGCGGATCAAGACCGATGCCCGGTCCACCGCGGACGAGCTCGGGCTGATGTTCCGCGGGTTGCTCGCCGGTGACGCCGTGGAGATCACCGGGGTGGCGGCCTGCTCGACCGTGCCGGCCGCGCTGCGTTCGCTGCGGACCATGTTGGGCCGCTACTACGCCGACCTGCCGAGCGTGATCGTCGAGCCGGGGGTGCGCACCGGTGTGCAGCTGGCCATCGACAACCCCAAGGAGGTGGGCTCCGACCGGGTGGTCAACACCCTGGCGGCGTACACCCTCTACGGCGGTCCGTCGATCGTGGTGGACTTCGGCACCACCACCAACTTCGACGTGATCAGCGGGCGGGGGGAGTTCCTCGGCGGCGCCTTCGCTCCGGGCATCGAGATCTCCTTCGACGCGCTGGCCGCCCGGGCGGCGCAGCTGCGCAAGGTGGAGGCGACCAAGCCCCGCTCGGTGATCGGCAAGAACACCGTGGAGTGCCTCCAGTCGGGCCTCTACTTCGGCTTCGCCGGGCAGGTGGACCGGATCGTCGAGCGGATGGTCGAGGAGTTGGGCGAGGTGAAGGCGGTGATCGCCACCGGCGGTCTCGCCTCGGTGGTGATCGGTGAGTGCCGCACCATCACCCACCACGAGCCGATGATCACCCTGATCGGCCTGCGGATGGTCTACGAGCGCAACACCTGACCCCGGCCGCCGCCGGGGCGGGGCCGGGCCTGGCGTCAGCGCCGCCGGGCCCGGAACACCAGCGTCCGGTACGGCAGCTCGACGGTCCCCTGCCCGGCCAGGTCCGGGTGGGTGGCGAGCAGTTCCCGCAACTCCCGCTCGACCCGCCGCTGCTGCCGGGGTGCCGAGGTGAGGTGGTACGAGCGGGTCCTGATCATGCCGATCACCTCGTCCGGGGCGAGGGTGGCGAGGTGGGGGAACTCGCCGAGTTCCACGGCACCGAAGGCCGGGCCGAAGTCGCGTACCTGCCCCATCAGGTCGCCGACGGTGTCGCCCAGGTGGGCGATCCGGCCCAGCTCGGCCACCCAGTCGACGCGTTCGTCCCGGGTGTTCCAGATCGGGGCGAACGTCCCGCCCGTCCGGAGCACCCGGGCGATCTCGTCGTGCGCCCGCTCCCGGTCGAACCAGTGGTACGCCTGCCCCACCAGCACCGCGTCCGCGGTGCCGGCCGGCAGCGGCGTCCGTTCGGCGGTCCCGGCCAGGGCGGTGACGCCGGGGGTGACCGCGTCCAGCTGGGCCCGCATCCCCGGATCGGGCTCGACGGGGACCACCTGGTGGCCCAGGGCGAGCACGCCGCGGGTGAGGATGCCGGTGCCGGCGCCCAGGTCGACCACCCGGGCGGGCGCGGTGAGCCCGTCCAGCGCCCAGCGCAGGGCGTCCTCGGGATACCGGGGACGGAACCGGTCGTAGTCGGCGGCGGCCGCCCCGAACGAGAGGGCCTGAGTGGGGTCCGTCATGGCTGGCACGTTATCCGGTAACGGCCTCCTGGGGGCTTGAGTACGCTCGGGGACTGACCCCGCCGATATCTCCCTTCTGAGGAAGCGTGCCGTGACCGAGCAGAACGCCGTTCCAGTCGACCCCGCCGACGACCTTCCCGAGCAGATGAAGGTCCGCCGGGAGAAGCGGGACCGGATGCTCGCCGAGGGCGTCGAGCCGTACCCGGTCGGCTTTCCCCGCACCAGCACGCTGGCGGAGATCCGCGAGAAGTACGCCGAGCTGCCCACCGACACCGCCACCGGCGACCGGGTCGCGGTCACCGGCCGGGTGATCTTCGTACGGAACACCGGCAAGCTCTGCTTCGCCACCCTGCGCGACGGCGACGGCACCGAGCTTCAGGCGATGCTCTCCCTGGACCGGGTCGGCGCCGAGCGGCTGGACGACTGGAAGCGCCTGGTCGACCTCGGCGACCACGTCGGCGTGACCGGTGAGGTGATCACCAGCCGCCGGGGCGAGCTGTCGGTGCTGGCGGACGAGTGGGCGGTCACCGCCAAGTCGCTGCGCCCGCTGCCGGTGGCCCACAAGCCGCTGAGTGAGGAGGCGCGGGTCCGCCAGCGTTACGTGGACCTGATCGTCCGGCCGCAGGCGCGGCAGATGGTCCGTACCCGGGCGGCGGCGGTCCGCAGCCTGCGCGACTCGTTGCACGGCAAGGGATTCATCGAGGTCGAGACCCCGATGCTTCAGTTGCTGCACGGTGGCGCGGCGGCCCGCCCATTCGTGACCCACAGCAATGCACTCAGCACCGATCTGTATCTGCGAATCGCGCCGGAACTGTTTCTCAAGCGCGCCGTGGTCGGCGGGGTCGACCGGGTCTTCGAGATCAACCGCAACTTCCGTAATGAGGGAGTCGACTCCTCGCACTCCCCGGAGTTCGCCATGCTGGAGGCGTACCAGGCCTACGGCGACTACGACACCATGGCCGAGTTGACCCGCAATCTCGTCCAGCAGGCGGCGATCGCGGTGAGTGGCTCGACCGTGGTCACCCACGCCGACGGGCGCGAGTTCGACCTCGGCGGCGAGTGGCGTTCGGTGACGCTGTTCGGGGTGCTTTCCGAGGCGCTCGGCGAGGAGGTCACGGTCCGCACCGACCGGGCCCGCCTGGTCGAGTACGCCGAGAAGGTCGGTCTTTCCGTGGACCCGAAGTGGGGGCCGGGCAAGCTGGCCGAGGAGCTGTTCGAGGAGCTGGTCGTGCCGGGCCTGCAGGCGCCGACCTTCGTCCGGGACTACCCGGAGGAGACCAGCCCGCTCACCCGGGCCCACCGGAGCGAGCCGGGGCTGGCCGAGAAGTGGGACCTCTACGTGCTCGGTTTCGAGCTGGGCACGGCGTACTCCGAGCTGGTGGACCCGGTGGTGCAGCGGGAGCGGCTGGTCGCCCAGGCGCAGCTGGCGGCTCGCGGCGACGATGAGGCGATGCGGTTGGACGAGGACTTTCTCCGGGCGATGGAGTACGGAATGCCGCCGGCCGGGGGTATGGGAATGGGAATCGACCGGCTTCTGATGGCGCTCACCGGCCTGGGAATTCGGGAAACCATCCTCTTCCCGTTGGTCCGCCCGGAGTGACGGAAGCTTCTCCGGGTCGTTACCGCCTCCCATTGACGCGCCGAGCATCGGGCGGGTTATTGTGCTTCCATTGCAGGAGCACCCTGCTCGAAAGGAATGTGGGACGTGGCCAAGCAGATCATTCACAAGCTGGTCGATGACCTGGACGGCGGGGACGCGGACGAGACCGTCAAGTTCGCCCTCGACGGCGTTCAGTACGAGATCGACCTGTCGAACTCCAACGCCGCCAAATTGCGCGAGGCATTCGCTCAGTACATCGCCCACGGCACCCGGGTGGGTCGGGGTGGCGTGGTCGTCGGCGGCCGGGCGGCGCGGGGCCGGGGCGGCGCCACGGCCGATCGCGAGCAGAACAAGGCGATCCGGGACTGGGCCAAGAAGAACGGCAAGGAGATCTCCGACCGGGGTCGCATTCCGCAGGAGATCGTCGACGAGTACCACGCGTCCCGCTGACCGGGACGACCAGGCGACCCGACGCCGGGCCGGAGCACCACTCCGGGCCGGCGTCGCCGTTTCCGGGGTGCCCCGGACGGGCCTCGGCCGGCGGGAAGTTTTCACCTGGGGGAGGCGTTGTCCACAACCGGTGGAGACTTCGTCCACAGCCTGTGGATGGGCCACCAGGCCGCCGGAGGGCCGATCGCGCCCCGGGCGAATTTCGCTCTGCGCGTACAGGTCGGGGTCCCGGAACACCTCCTGAGCGCGGATGGTTGGTCAAAACGACGTCAGAACGGCTCGTCGCGGGGACACACGACCTCAGCGGAGTCGGTCGGCGGCGATAGAGTAAGGAGGCACGGACGCCCGTCCTGGACGTCCGCGCACCGGCCCCGCCAAGATCTTGGCTATCAAGGCGCACGGCACGTGAGGAGCACGAGGGCATGTTCGAGCGGTTCACCGACCGAGCGCGACGGGTTGTCGTCCTGGCCCAAGAAGAGGCCCGGATGCTCAACCACAACTACATCGGTACGGAGCACATCCTGCTGGGCCTCATCCACGAGGGTGAAGGCGTCGCGGCAAAGGCCCTGGAGAGCCTCGGCATCTCCCTCGAGGGCGTCCGCCAGCAGGTCGAGGAGATCATCGGCCAGGGTCAGCAGGCGCCGAGCGGGCACATCCCGTTCACGCCGCGGGCCAAGAAGGTGCTGGAGCTGTCGCTGCGTGAGGCGCTTCAGCTCGGCCACAACTACATCGGCACGGAGCACATCCTGCTCGGTCTGATCCGCGAGGGTGAGGGCGTCGCCGCCCAGGTGCTGGTCAAGCTCGGCGCCGACCTCAACCGGGTCCGCCAGCAGGTGATCCAGCTGCTCTCCGGCTACCAGGGCAAGGAGCCGGCCGCGGCGGGCGCCGCGCCGGGCGAGGCCGCGCCGTCGACCAGCCTCGTGCTGGACCAGTTCGGCCGCAACCTGACCCAGGCCGCCCGCGAGGGCAAGCTCGACCCGGTGATCGGGCGCGAGAAGGAAATCGAGCGGGTCATGCAGGTGCTCTCCCGCCGTACCAAGAACAACCCGGTCCTGATCGGTGAGCCCGGCGTCGGCAAGACCGCCGTGGTGGAGGGGCTGGCCCAGAAGATCATCAAGGGCGAGGTGCCCGAGACGCTCAAGGACAAGCAGCTCTACACGCTCGACCTCGGTGCCCTGGTGGCCGGTTCCCGCTACCGCGGTGACTTCGAGGAGCGCCTCAAGAAGGTGCTCAAGGAGATCCGCACCCGCGGCGACATCATCCTGTTCATCGACGAGATCCACACCCTGGTGGGTGCGGGTGCCGCCGAGGGCGCGATCGACGCGGCGAGCATCCTCAAGCCGATGCTGGCCCGTGGCGAGCTGCAGACCATCGGCGCCACCACGCTCGACGAGTACCGCAAGCACCTGGAGAAGGACGCCGCCCTGGAGCGTCGTTTCCAGCCGATCCAGGTGGGTGAGCCGTCGCTGGCCCACACCATCGAGATCCTCAAGGGCCTGCGCGACCGGTACGAGGCGCACCACCGGGTCTCGATCACCGACGCCGCGCTCGTGGCTGCCGCGACCCTGGCCGACCGGTACATCTCGGACCGCTTCCTGCCGGACAAGGCGATCGACCTGATCGACGAGGCCGGTGCCCGGATGCGCATCCGCCGGATGACCGCGCCGCCAGACCTGCGGGACTTCGACGAGCGCATCGCCCAGGTGCGTCGCGACAAGGAGTCCGCGATCGACGCGCAGGACTTCGAGCGCGCCGCCCAGCTGCGTGACAAGGAGAAGCAGCTCCTCGGTCAGAAGGCGCAGCGGGAGAAGGAGTGGAAGGCCGGTGACCTGGACGTCGTCAGCGAGGTTGACGACGAGCAGATCGCCGAGGTGCTCGGCAACTGGACCGGCATCCCGGTCTACAAGCTGACCGAGGAGGAGACCTCGCGCCTGCTGCGCATGGAGGACGAGCTGCACAAGCGCGTCATCGGCCAGGAGGACGCGGTCAAGGCGGTCTCGAAGGCGATCCGGCGTACCCGGGCCGGCCTGAAGGACCCGAAGCGGCCGTCCGGCTCGTTCATCTTCGCCGGCCCGTCCGGCGTCGGTAAGACCGAGCTCTCCAAGGCGCTCGCCGAGTTCCTGTTCGGCAGCGAGGACGCCCTCATCCAGCTGGACATGTCCGAGTTCCACGACCGGTACACGGTGTCCCGCCTGGTGGGTGCCCCTCCCGGCTACGTCGGTTACGACGAGGGCGGGCAGCTGACCGAGAAGGTGCGGCGTCGGCCGTTCTCGGTGGTCCTCTTCGACGAGATCGAGAAGGCCCACCCGGACGTGTTCAACACGCTGCTCCAGATCCTGGAGGACGGTCGGCTCACCGACGGTCAGGGTCGGATCGTGGACTTCAAGAACACGGTCATCATCCTGACCACCAACCTCGGTACCCGCGACGTCGCCAAGGCGGTCTCGCTGGGCTTCCAGGCCTCCGAGGACTCCGAGTCGACCTACGACCGGATGAAGCAGAAGGTCAACGACGAGCTCAAGCAGCACTTCCGGCCTGAGTTCCTGAACCGGATCGACGACACCATCGTCTTCCACCAGCTGCGCCAGGGCGAGATCCTCTCGATCGTGGACATCATGATCCAGCGGATCGAGACGCAGCTGCGCAACAAGGACATGGGTCTGGAGCTGACCGACAACGCCAAGAAGTACCTGGCGAAGAAGGGCTTCGACCCGGTGCTGGGCGCCCGTCCGCTGCGTCGCACGATCCAGCGCGACATCGAGGACAACCTCTCCGAGCGGATCCTCTTCAACGAGCTGACCCCGGGTCAGATCGTGGTGGTGGACTGCGAGGGCGACCCGGAGGACATCGACAAGTCCAAGCTGGTCTTCCGCGGTTCGGACCGGCCGGCCGAGGTGCCGGACGCCGTTCCGGCCGACCTCGGTGGCGCGGCCACCGCGGGGGCGGACGAGTAAGGACGAAGCACGAGGGCGGCGGCCCCGGACGGCGAGAGCCTCCGGGGCCGCCGCCTTTCGTCGTGCCCGATCCGCCCAGGACCGGCCGCGCGCCCGACCCGCCCAGGATCGGCCGCGTGCCCGGCCCGCTCTGCGGCCGGTCCTGGGCGGCCGACACCGTGATCGGAACGCTTTGCGGCGTGTCGCGGTCTCCTCGGCACCGGACACCCCGACACGCCGCCAGAGCGGGGTCGGGAGCCAGCGCCGGGCCGAGCCGGACCGGCCTGCCCGACGGTCCGGGCCGGCACGACTTGCGGTGTGTCGGGGTGTCCGGCGCGTAGGACGCCGCGACACGCCGCAAGTGGGGGAACCAGCCTGCCGGGGCCCGGGCCCCGGCGTGGTGGGCGTGGTCAGGGGAGGGGGAGCGGGGCGGGGCCGCCGTCGCCCACCAGCCGGAACGACTCCTCGCCGACCGGCTCGACCAGGCCGTCCTTCACCAGCCCGGCCAGCGCCCGCGACCGCTGCACGTCGTCGGTCCACACCTGGTCCAGCCGCTGGTGCGGCACCGGGCCGGTGGCGTCCCGGAGCACTCCGAGCAGCAGCCCGCGCACCTGGCGGTCGGTGCCGGCGTACCGCTGGGGGCGGCGGGTCGGCCCGGCGGGCGCCTCGTGGCCGGAGGCCCGCCACCGGCAGACCGACTCGACCGGGCAGACCGCGCAGCGCGGCGAGCGGGCCGTGCAGATGATTGCACCCAGCTCCATGAAGGCGGCGCTGGCGAGCGCGGCGGCGGCGGGCTCGGCGGGCAGCAGCTCCTCACAGGCGACCAGGTCGGCCGGCCGGGTGGCCGGTCCGGCGTCCGGTTCACCGGCGACCGCCCGGGACACCACCCGCCGTACGTTGGTGTCGACCACCGGGTGCCGCTGCCCGTACGCGAACGCCGCAACCGCCCGGGCCGTGTACGTGCCGACCCCGGGCAGCGCCAGCAGCTGGTCCAACCGGTCCGGCACCTCGCCGCCGTGCCGCTCCACCACCGCCACCGCGCAGTCGCGCAGCCGTACCGCGCGGCGGGGGTAGCCGAGCCGCCCCCACATCCGAATCGCCTCGGCCGGGGTGTCGTCGGCCAGCGCGGCCGGCGTCGGCCAGCGGGTCGTCCAGGCGTGCCAGGCGGGCAGCACCCGGACCACCGGGGTCTGCTGGAGCATCACCTCGCTGACCAGGATGGCCCAGGCGCCGACGCCGGGCTCCCGCCAGGGCAGGTCGCGGGCGTTCTCCTCGTACCACCGGCTGACCCGGGTGGCGAAAGTGGGTTCAGTCATCGCGCCGCCGATGATGTCACGGGGCGCGGTCCCGCACGTTGGGCGGCCCGGGCGGGGCGGCGCGGCTGACCGGTGGTGATCGGGCAGAATGCCCGGATGAACGAGCTCGCGATCACCGTCATCGGCCGGGACCGGCCCGGCATCGTGGCCGACGTCGCCGAGGTGCTCGCCCGGCTCGGCGCGAACCTCACCGACTCCACCATGACCCGGCTCCGGGGTCACTTCGCGATGACCCTGATCTGCGTCGGCCCGGCCGCCGCCGAGGTCGAGGCCGCGCTGGCCCCCCTCGCCGCCGACGGCCAGTTGCTGGCCACCGTACGCGCGGTCACCCCCGACGGCGAGGTGGCGCCCGCCGGCGAGCCGTACGTGATGGCGGTGCACGGTGCGGACCGGATGGGCATCGTGGCGGCGATGACCCGGGTGCTCGCCGACGCCGGCGGCAACGTCACCGACCTGAGTACCCGGCTCGCCGGCTCGCTCTACGTGGTGGTGGCCGAAGTGGACCTCCCGCCGGGCAGCGCCGACGAGCTAACCGGCCGGCTGTCCCGGGCCGCCGCCGAGTTGGGCGTCGGGGTCTCCCTCCGGCCGGCCGACCCGGACCTGCTGTGAGCGAGGAGGAGTACGCCGGTCTCGGTGACTGGACGCCGGCGGTGCTGGCGGTGCCGGGCGAGGTGCGCCCGGTGGTGGCCGCCCCGCATCCGGTGCTGAGCCGGCCCGGCGAGGCGGTCGACCCCACCTCGGCGGAGACCGTACGGCTGGCCGCCGACCTGATCGCCACGATGCGGGTGTCACCCGGCTGCGTCGGCCTGGCCGCTCCGCAGGTCGGGGTGGGAGCCCGGGTCTTCGCGGTCGACGTCACCGGCCATCCGAAGTCGGTCACGCTGCACGGGGTCTTCGTGCTCTGCAACGCGCGGGTGGTCGAGGCGACCCGGTGGAAGCTGGCCCGGGAGGGCTGCATGTCGGTGCCCGACCTCACCGGTGACGTGAAGCGGGCGAGTCGGCTGGTGGTGGAGGGGGAGCTGCCCGGCACCGGTGAGTCGGTCCGGCTGGTCACCGACGGCTTCGAGGCCCGCGCGTTGCAGCACGAGATCGATCACTGCGACGGGCTCCTCTTTCTGGACCGGGTGGCCGGCGCGCACGCCGTCTACCAGCGCAAGGTCTACCTGTGAGTCGACCCGGGCGACTGTCGTGAGTGGAAGGACGTCGGGGTGAGGCGAGCGAGGTCCGGCGCGTCGCGGGGGATCTCCGCGTGCCGCGCCGCTACGGTGGGGGCATCATGCGTCTGACGGTCGGTCCCCTGCCATCCGCCGTGTACTGGCGGCGTCGCGCCGTCGTACTCGGAGCCGGGCTCCTCTTCCTGATTGTCCTGTTGTATTCGTGCAACCGGTCGGGTGACACCACCACCACACCGGGAGCGCGGTCGGCGCCGTCCGCCCCGGCGGTCGGGGCGTCGCCGACCGGCACCGCGCCGTCCCCGGAATCGTCCGGCGCGCCGGATTCCTCGGGTGCCCCGGACGGCTCGGCGGCCGACCCGGCGCCGACCAGCGCGCCGCCGCCGCCCGCCGTGCCGGCCAATCCGGCCGCCGTGGACGACGGCACCTGCACGGACGCCGAGATCACGGTCTCCTCGGTGGCGCTGCCGAGCGAGGCGCAGCGGGGCGCTCCCGTCGACCTGACCCTCAAGGTGAAGAACCGGTCGCAGCGCACCTGCAGCCGGGACGTCGGGGCGGACGTGCAGGAGCTCTTCGTGAAGTCGGGCGCCGAGAAGGTCTGGTCGTCGGACACCTGCGGCACCGGCAAGGGCTCCGACCCGCAGTCCTTCACCCCGGGCTTCGAGCGCACCTACCAGCTCACCTGGAACGGGATGGACGCCAGCCGGTGCGCCAAGGGCGTGGCGGCGGGCCCTGTGCCGCCGGCCGGGACGTACCAGGTCTTCGCCCGGGTCGGCACCAAGCTCAGCGAGCCGGTGAAGCTCACCATCACCGGCTGAGCGGCGGCCGGGTCAGACGTAGCGCTCCAGGATGGACGCTTCGGCGAGCCGGGACAGTCCCTCCCGTACGCCCCGGGCGCGGGCGTCGCCGACGCCCTCGACGGCCTGGAGGTCCTCGACGGTGGCGCCGAGCAGTCGCTGGAGGCTGCCGAAGTGCACGACCAGCCGGTCGACGATCGCCACCGGCAGCCGGGGCACCTTGGCCAGCAGCCGGAACCCGCGCGGGCTGACCGCCGCGTCGAGGGCGTCGGAGGCGGCGGGGTAGCCGATCGCCTTGGCGACCGAGACCAGGTCGATCAGCTCGGTGGCGCCGAGCAGGTCCAGTTCGACCAGCGCCTCGTCCAGGGTGCGGGACTTGCGGCCGGAGGGCAGGTAGTCGCGGATGACCAGGGTGCGGTCGGCGTCGACGCCGGCCATCAGCTCGTCCAGCTGGAGGGCGAGCAGGCGGCCGTCGGTGCCCAGCTCCACCACGTAGCCGGCGATCTCGTCGGCGATCCGGCGGACCATCTCCAGCCGCTGCACCACCGCGACCGCGTCCCGTACGGTGACCAGATCCTCGATCTCGAGCGCGGAGAGGGTGCCGGAGACCTCGTCCAGCCGGAGCTTGTAACGCTCCAGGGTGGCCAGCGCCTGGTTGGCCCGGGACAGGATGGCCGCCGAGTCGTCCAGCACGTGCCGCTGCCCGTTGACGTAGAGGCTGATGATCCGCATGGACTGGCTGACCGAGATGACCGGGTAGCCGGTCTGCCGGGCCACCCGCTCCGCGGTGCGGTGCCGGGTGCCGGACTCCTCGGTGGGGATGGACGGATCGGGCATCAGGTGCACGGCGGCCCGGACGATGCGAGTGCCGTCGCTGGAGAGCACCACCGCCCCGTCCATCTTGCACAGCTCGCGGACCCGGGTGGCGGAGAACTCGACATCGAGCGGGAAACCGCCGGTGCAGATCGTCTCGACCACCTTGTCGTAACCGAGGACGATCAGCGCACCCGTGCGGCCGCGGAGGATCCGCTCCAGCCCGTCGCGCAGCGCGGTGCCGGGCGCCATCAGGGCGAGGTTCGCCCGCAGCGGGTCACCGGCGCTGCCGGCGCCCCCGGTCACGCTCACGCTGATCGCACGGGCGGGCGAGCCCACGGCAGCGGTGCGGGCGTGGGGCGGCGCGCCGGCAGGCTTGGTGGTATCGCGGTCGATCGGCACGGGCACAGTCTACGGACTGCCGTGCGGTGGGTGCTCTCGTGGTTACTGTGATGTGTCACGTCGTCGGGTCCTTCCCGGCGGTACCGGCCCGGCGGGCCTGTCCGGTATGGCCCGGGCGGTCCGGCCCGGCGGGCGTCGCCGGTCACTCGGCGGACGCGCGGGCGACGCACTGCAGCGCCGCGCGGACGTCGGTGACCTCCATCACCCGCATGTTCTCCGGGGTGACGCCGGTGCTGCCCGGGCCACAACCGGGCGGCACGAGGGCCACCCGGAAGCCGAGCCGGGCCGCCTCGGCCAACCGCCGGGGCACCGCCCCGACCCGGCGCACCTCGCCGGTGAGGCCCACCTCGCCGATCGCCACCAGATTGGGGGCGATGGCCAGGTTGAGCCCGCCCGATGCGACCGCCAGGGCGACCGCGAGGTCGGCCGCCGGTTCCACCACCCGGATGCCCCCGACGGTGGCCGCGAAGACCTCCCGGTCGTGCAGGGTCAGCCGCTCGGTGCGGCGTTGGAGCACGGCGAGCACCATGGCCAGCCGGGCGCCGTCCAGGCCGGAGACCGTACGCCTCGGCGAGCCGGCCACCGTCGCGCCGATCAGCGCCTGCACCTCGGTGAGCAGCGCCCGCCGCCCCTCCATCGCCACCGTGACGCAGGTGCCCGGCACCGGCTCGGAGTAGCGGGTCAGGAAGAGCCCGGACGGGTCGGCGAGGCTGCTGATGCCCCCCTCGTGCATCTCGAAGCAGCCCACCTCGTCGGCGGCGCCGAAGCGGTTCTTGACGCCCCGGACCATCCGCAGCGACGAGTGCTTGTCGCCCTCGAAGTGCAGCACCACGTCGACCAGGTGCTCCAGCACCCGGGGACCGGCCACCTGGCCGTCCTTGGTCACGTGGCCGACCAGCACGGTGGCGATGCCGCGCTCCTTGGCGACCGAGACCAGGGCGGCGGTGACGGCCCGGACCTGGGTGACCCCGCCGGGCACCCCCTCGGTGCCGGTGGTGGAGATGGTCTGCACCGAGTCGAGCACCAGCAGCCCCGGCTTGACCGCGTCGAGGTGGCCGAGGACGGCCCCCAGGTCGCTCTCGGCGGCCAGGTAGAGCTGGTCGTGCAGGGTGCCCATCCGCTCGGCGCGGAGCCGGACCTGGCTGACCGACTCCTCACCGCTGACCACCAGCGAGGGGCTGCCCGCGCCGGCGGCCCACTGCTGGGCCACGTCGAGCAGCAGGGTCGACTTGCCGACCCCCGGCTCCCCGGCGAGCAGCACCACCGCGCCGGGGACCAGGCCGCCGCCGAGCACCCGGTCGAGCTCGCTGACGCCGGTGGGCCGGGCCCGGGCGGGGGCGGCGCTGATCGTGGCGATCGGTCGGGCCGGCTCGCTCGGCATCCGGGAGCTGACCACCCGGCCGGAGACCATCGGACCGGTGACCGTGGACTCGACCACCGAGCCCCACTCGCCGCACTCCGGGCAACGCCCCACCCACTTGGGCGGCTGGTGCCCGCAGGCGTCGCACTCGTAGGCCGGGCGCGGCTCGCGGGCGGCCCGGCCCCGGGACGCGCCGGAGGCCGCGCCGCGGGGGGAGGTCGATCGGGGAGTGGTCACCCCAGGACGCTAACCCCCGGATACGACGAAAACACCGCCGGCGTGGTGGTCACCACGCCGGCGGTGTCGTCGGCAGTTACGTACCTCCGGGGTCAGCCGTGGCCGGAGCCACCCTCCTCGCCGCCACCCTCCTCGCCGGAGCCACCCTCGCGGTGGATGATCGGGGAGGGCTCGGGGACCGGGGTCAGCGGCACGGCGATCGGGGCCGGGGTGTCGATGGTCCGGCCGTTGCCGAAGTCGAAGGTCAGGTTGACCTGCTGGCCGGGGCGCAGCGACTCCTTCAGGCCCACCAGCTGGAGGCTGCGGCCACCCTGCAGGTTCAGCTGGACGTAGCCCAGTGCCGGGATCTCGATCCGGGCCGGCTCGCCGGCCGGGGCGGACGGGCTGGGCGAGGCGCTCTCCGACGGGCTGGCCGAGGCCGAACCGGACGGCGACGCGCTACCCGACGCCGACGGGCTGGCCGTGGCCGGGGCGGACGGGCTGGACACGCCGGCCTGGGTCCCCGGCTCGGCCTGGCCGGTGATCACGACCTCCCGGGCGCTGTCCGTGGTGACGGTGACCGTCACCGGGCTCTCGGTGTCGTTGTAGAGCACGGCGTTGAGCGGGGCGTTCGCGCCGGCGGGGTAGCCGGTGGCGCCCGGGTACTCGACGTAGAGGCTGCGCACCTTGTACTCGTTGTCCGGAGTCTGGACGTTGATGCCCTGGATCGACGGCTCCTTGTTGGCGGTCTCGGCCACCTGGCCGGTCCCGCAGCCGGTGGCCAGCAGGGCGGTCGCCGCCGCCATGCCGGACAGCAGCAGGGCCGCCCGCCGGGAACCCCTGATCGAGCGCGTCACGTCGGTCCTCCTCGTCACGATCCGCACCCGGCCGTACCCCGGGCGCGGGGTGGTCATACCCGCGCAGACCGCGCTCCAGGGTAGTTGGGCCTGATCGACGACCGCACGCCGACCCGGTGCCGCCACCCGCGCGGGTGCGGGTCAGACCACCCGACCGCTCGCCACCAGCAGCACCACGTCGATCAGGGCGACCACCATCACCGCCCGGAACGCGGCGACCGGCCGTCGACCCGCGCGGACCGCGGCCCGTCCGCCGTACCAGCCGAGGGCCGGCACCACGGCGGCGGCCGCGACGGCCGACAGCCCGGCCCAGGACGGTGGCCCGGGCGGCCCGAGGACCAGCGTGACGGTGGCGGCGAGCAGCAGCCCGGCGGCGGCCACCCGGCTGCCGGCCGGGCCGAGCCGGTGCGGCAGCCCGCGCACCCCGGTGCGGGCGTCGTCGGCCAGGTCGGGCAGCACGTTGGCGAAGTGCGCCCCGGCGCCCAGGCAGGCCGCGGCGGCGACCAGCCAGGCCGGCGGTGCCGGCGCGCCGGGCAGGGCCAGCACCACGAAGGCGGGCAGCGCGCCGAAGGAGACCGCGTACGGCAGCACGGAGGCCGGAGTGGACTTCAGCGGCCAGTCGTAGAGCAGCGCCGAGACCAGGGCGACGGTGATGCAGAGCGCCGCCGCCGGGGTGGTGGTCAGGGCCAGCGCCGGGGTGGCGAGCGCGGCCACCGCCGCGCCGACCGCCACCGTCCGGCGGCTCACCGCGCCGGCGGCGACCGGTTTGTCGGTACGCCCCACCGTGGCGTCCCGCTCGGCGTCCAGCGCGTCGTTGGTCCAGCCGACGGCGAGCTGGCTCGCCAGCACGCTGCCGACGACCGCGGCCACCCCGGCCGGCGGGTGCCCCACCCCGACGGCCAGCAGGCCGGTGACCACGGTGACCGCGGCCGCCGGCTCCGGATGGCTCGCCCTGACCAGCCCTAACACCGTTGACGACATAAGGGAAGTCTGGTCGTTACCGGCCGGTCGTGTCACGCTCGGTCCATGCGGAACGGTCCGGTCTCGACTCCGCCCCGCGTGCTGCCCCCCAACGACCCCCGCCAGTACGACGACCTGGCCGGCGAGTGGTGGCGACCGGACGGCGCGTTCGCCATGCTGCACTGGCTGGCCCGGGCGCGGGCCGCGCTCGTGCCACCCGCGAGCCGCCCCGGCGCGCTCCTGGTCGACCTGGGCTGCGGCGCCGGGCTGCTCGCCCCGCACCTGGCCGGCAAGGGCTACCGGCACGTCGGCGTCGACCTGACCCGGTCCGCCCTGGCGCAGGCCGCCGCGCACGGGGTGGTCGTGGTCAACGGGGACGCGACCGCCGTGCCGCTCGCCGACGGCTGCGCCGACGTGGTGGCCGCCGGCGAGCTGTTGGAGCACGTGCCCGACTGGCGGCGCGCGGTCGGTGAGGCGTGCCGGCTGCTGCGGCCGGGCGGCCTGCTGGTGCTGGACACCCTCAACGACACCGCGCTGGCCCGGCTGGTGGCGGTGCGGATCGGTGAGCGGCTGCCCACGGTGCCGCGGGGCATCCACGATCCACGGTTGTTCGTGGACGACCAGGAGCTGGTCGCCGAGTGCGCCCGGCACGGCGTCGACCTTCGGGTCCGGGGCATCCGTCCGGAGCTGCGCGGCACGCTGGCCTGGCTCGTCCGGCGGGCCCGGGGGGCTTCCGCCGGGACGGGCGTCCAACCGCGGGTGAAGGCGACGTGGTCCACGGCCGTGCTCTACCAGGGGAGTGGAGTGCGGCACGGGTAGCGGGTGCGGCCGGGGGGTATCAGGGACGTCGAGAAGGGGGCGACATGACGGTGCACGCGTTGGAGGCGGCCCGCCGGTTGGCGCCGCGGTTCGCGGCACGCGCCGAGCGGCACGACCGGGACGGCTCGTTCCCGGTCGACGACTTCGCCGACCTGCGTCAGGCGGGCCTGTTCGGGCTGATGGTGCCGCGCGAGCTGGGCGGGACGGGCGCCACCTTCGCCGAGTACGCCGCGGTCGCCACCGAGCTGGCCCGGGGCAACGGCGCGACCGCGCTGGTGTTCAACATGCACGCCTCGGTCACCGGCGCGCTCGGCGCGGTCACCGAGGAGCTGGCCGAGGCGCTCGGCGTGCCGGACGAGGCGCTGGCCGCCCGGGACCGCCTGCTCCGCGCCGCCGCCGAGGGCTCCTGGTACGCGGTGGCGATGAGCGAACGCGGCGCGGGGGCGCGGTTGTCCCAGCTCAGCACCGTCTACGAGCCGGTCGAGGGCGGCTGGCACCTCAAGGGCAGCAAGACCTTCTGTTCCGGCGCCGGCCATCCCGACGGCTACCTGGTGGCCGCGCGCAGCGCCGCCGACCCGGCGGTGGTCTCCCAGTTCCTGGTCCCGGCCGGTGACGGGGTGACCGTGGAGCCGACCTGGGACTCGCTGGGCATGCGCGCCACCTCCTCGCACGACCTGCACCTGGACGTCACGGTCCCCGCCGACCGGCTGCTCGGTGGGGTGGAGGGGCTGGCCCTGGTCGTGGCCCAGCTGATGCCGCACTGGCTGGTCGCCAGCTACGCGGCCGTCTACGTCGGGGTGGCCCGGGCCGCCGTCGACGCCGCCGCCGAGCATCTGAACGCCCGCAACCTGTCCGGGCTGCCGGCGGTCCGGGCCCGCCTCGGCCGGGCCGACGCGGCGGTCGCGGCGGCGCACCTGGTGGTGGCGGAGGCGGCCCGGCGGGTCGACGAGGCGCCCGGCGACGAGGAGACCAACCGCTGGGTCTGGCGGGCGAAGCTGCTGGCCGGCACGACCGCCGCCGACGTCGCGGCGTCCATGCTGGAGGCGGCCGGGACGTCGGCCACCCGGCGGGGCCACCCGCTGGAGCGGCTCTACCGGGATGCCCGCTGCGGGTCGCTGCATCCGGCCACCTCGGACGTCTGCGCCGACTGGCTCGGCATCGCGGCGCTCGGCGGCGACCCGGATCGTGACGGATCGACCCCTCGTTGGTGAACGGGCGGGACAGTCAGGGACGAGAGGTGGGGGACATGGCCGTGCCAGTGATCGCGGGTCTCGGTACGGCGCATCCGCCGGGCGCCGCACAGGACGAACTGTGGGAGGGTTTCTTCTCCCGGCACTTCTCCGGCAACACCCGGGCCCTGGCCCAGCGGATCTTCGCCAACTCGGGGGTGTCCCGGCGGCAGGCGGCGGTCAACCCGTTGCTGGAGGACGTCTCCGACTGGCCGACGGAGCGCCGGATGCGGCGCTACCAGGTCGAGGCGCTGCCGCTGGGCAAGGAGGCGGTGGGTCGCGCGCTGACCTCCGCCGGCATTACCGCCGGGGACGTCGGGCTCTTCGTGGTCTGCTCCTGCACCGGGTACGCCACCCCGGGGCTGGACATCCTGCTCGCCCGGGACCTCGGCATGGCTGCCGACACCCAGCGGATGTTCGTCGGCCACATGGGCTGCTACGCCGCACTGCCCGGCCTCGGCGCGGCCGGTGACTTCGTCACCGCGCGGGGCCGCCCGGCGCTGCTGCTCTGCGCCGAGCTGACGAGCCTGCACATCCAGCCGGCCAGCGCCCGGGTGGACACCCAGCAGATCGTGTCGCACGCCCTCTTCTCCGACGCCGCGGTCGCCGCCGTGCTGGTACCCGACTCCGGGGCCGGCGGTTACCGGCTGCGCGAGGTCGTCTCGGTCACCGACACTTCCACCGCCGACCACATGACCTGGGAGGTGACCGACACCGGTTTCCGGATGGGGTTGTCGCCGAAGGTGCCGCAGGTGCTCTCCACCCACGTCCGGGGGTTGGTCGACGACCTGCTGTCCCGGCACGGCACCGGGGTCGCCGAGGTGGACGGCTGGGCGGTGCATCCGGGCGGCCCCCGCATCCTCAACGTGGTGGAGCGCGAGCTGGCGCTGCCCCCGACGGCCCTGGCCGCCTCGCGGGCGACGCTGGACGAGCACGGCAACTGTTCGTCGCCGACGGTGCTGCTGATCCTGGACCGGCTGCTGCGCGCCGCCGTCCGGCCGGAGCGGATCGTGATGCTCGCCTTCGGCCCCGGTCTCACCCTCTACGCCGCCCTGCTGGAACGTCGCCCCTGAGCGCGACCGGCAGCGCGTCCGACCCTCGGCCGTCGACCCGTCGGGCGGGAGCCGGGACTCCGTCGGCGCGCGTCGCGGGCCGGCGGGGTTGGCGCGCGCTGGTTACGCTCGCCGGGTGGGCGACGCGACGGGTGACCGGCTGCGCGGTGTGGTGCTGGCCGGCGCGGCCCTGCTCGTCCTGGTGGCGGGGGGCTGGTGGTGGCGGGCGAACGCGCCGGTCACCGGCGCGGACCGGGCCGACGGGCGGGACAGCGGCGCGTTCCTGGAGCCCGGCATCAGGCCGCCCCGGGGCACCATTCCCTTCCGGGGCAGCGAACTCGACAGGGCGGTGGTGACGAGCCGGCCCGACGCCAGCACCCACCTTGAACTCGATGTCAGGACGGGCCGGGCCCTCGACCTGACCGAGCTGCCTGACGACTGGTCCGACGGCGGGCTGCCCCGCTCCGCGGACGTCCGGTGGCGGGAGGAGATGACCCTGGTGCCCGGCGCCGAGCCGGTCCGCCGGGAGTCCCGGGCGGACGGTGTGCGGCGCCTGTTGCAGTACCGCTGCACGGGCGACGGTGAGCTGCTGATCTCGACCGTGCACGCGCCGTACACCGACACCAGCCAGACGAACTGCGACGGCGAGCCGGGTTGGCTGGAGCTTCCGGAGCCGCAGGTGCCGACCCGGCTCGAGTTCTCCGCCGTGGCCGGTCCGGTCCGGGTGCAGGCGCAGGTCGTCGCCCTGTCCTGAGCGGCCCGCTCAGCCGGCCAGGCGGACCAGGTCGGCGTGGTAGTCGGCGGCGGCGCCCAGCTCGGGCAGCACGCGTACGACGGTGCCGGTGCGGTCGACCAGCAGCGCGGGGGCGGTGCCGGGGCGGGCCGGGAGGTGCAGCGCGGCCCGGACCCCGCCGGCCGGGTCGGCGAGGGCGCGTACCCGCGTGTTGCCGGCCGGTACGCCGGTGGGGCTGCGACCGCCGGCGACGGTGACCACGGAGACCCCGGCCGGGGCGGCGCCGGCGGCCGTGGCGACCTGTTCGGCGCAGGCGCAGGCGTCCACCAGGATGATCATCGCGGGCAGCAGCCGACGCAGCGGCACGGTCGCCTGGTCGGCGTCGACCAGGTCGAGGGCCGGCAGGGGCCGGCCGGTCAGCGCGGCGGTGGTCGTCGGGTACGGCAGGACGGTCGGCCGGTCGGCGCCGCGCGGTGACCGGGGCCAGGTGACCGCCGCCAGACCCGCGAGGGTGGTCAGCACCGCCACCAGCAGGACCAGCAGGGGCAGCCCGAGGGGCGGCCGGCCGTCCCGCCGGGGGGCCGGCCGCGGGTGCCGGGGGTCGGTGCCGGCCGGGCGGCGCAGCTCGCGGCGGAGCTGCTCGGCCTCGGCGGCCAGCGCGGAGGCGTCGTCCGGTACGACCACCCGGCCCCACTCCGGTGGCAGGTCGGGCAGTCCGTCGGGCGGGCCGGGGCCTTCGGCGTCAGTCATGCCCATCGGACCCCCGGGGGTGAGCGGCTCGGCGAGCGGGCGGCGGTACGGCCTCCAGCGTCCCCCACCGGGCCCTCCTCCCGCCAGATCTGGGCGCGTCGGGCGGCATCGCGATACCATGTGAGAAGCGCATAGCCCGAGATTTCCACGCTCCGATCACCCCTACCGGGTTGTCATCCGTTCGTCACGGAGCGTGTGCAAACCATCGGTTTGACCGCCTGTCAAGCTGAAGAAATACCTCTCACAGGGCCCCTGAGCTGCGCCAACGGTCAGGACAGCGGTGGGACATCGGTGCCTGAGCGTGTTACCCTAGACACAGCGAAAGGGGTTTCGAACCTATGGTTTTCAGTGTCGGCGAGACCGTTGTTTACCCCCACCACGGGGCCGCACTCATCGAGGCAATCGAGACTCGGGTCATCAAGGGCGAGCCCAAGCAGTACCTCGTCCTGAGGGTCGCGCAGGGTGACCTGACGGTCCGGGTGCCCGCTGAGAACGCCGAGATCGTGGGTGTGCGCGAGGTGGTCGGCGAAGAGGGCCTCGGCAAGGTCTTCGACGTGCTCCGCGCACCGCACACCGAGGAGCCGACCAACTGGTCGCGGCGTTACAAGGCGAATCTGGAGAAGCTGGCCTCCGGTAACCCGCTGAAGGTCGCCGAGGTCGTTCGCGACCTGTGGCGCCGGGAGCGGGAGCGGGGCCTGTCCGCGGGTGAGAAGCGCATGCTCGCCAAGGCCCGCGACATTCTCGTCGGCGAGGTCGCGCTGGCCGAGAAGAGCACCAAGGACGAGGCGGAGACGCTGCTCGACAAGGTCCTGACCGAGGCCTAGTTCCCACAGCATCGTCGTACCCCGACATCGGCAAAGAAATCCGAGGACCGCGACGTGACCGCGCAGCTCAATCCGCGCGGTGACGTCGCGGTCCTCGTGCCTGCGGCCGGTGCCGGGGTACGCCTCGGTCCGGGCGCGCCCAAGGCGCTGCGCCTGCTCGGCGGCGAGCCGCTGCTGGTGCACGCGGTACGTCGGATCGCGGCCGCCCCGTCGGTGCACACCATCGTGGTGGCCGCCCCGGCGGCCGACGTGGCGGCGGTACGGCAACTGCTCGCGCCCGTGGCGCAGGTGGTGGTGGTGCCCGGTGGCGCGGAGCGCCAGGCCTCCGTGGCCGCCGCCCTCGCCGCCGTCCCGCCCGGCCCGGACATCGTCCTGGTGCACGACGCGGCCCGGGCGCTCACCCCGCCCGCGCTGGTCGAGTCGGTGGCGACGGCGGTCCGGGCCGGTCACGACGCGGTGATCCCGGTGCTGCCGGTGGTCGACACGGTCAAGGAGGTCGGGGCCGACGACGTCGTCCTCGGCACCGTCGACCGGTCGGCGCTGCGCGCCGTGCAGACCCCGCAGGGCTTTCGGCGGGGGGTGCTCACCGCCGCGCACGCCGCCGCCGGCGACCCGCTCACCGACGACGCCGGACTGGTCGAGAAGCAGGGCGTCCCGGTGTTCTGCGTGCCCGGTTCCGAGTACGCGTTGAAGGTCACCCGCCCGTTCGACCTGGCGCTGGCCGAGCACCTGCTGGCCGCCGGTTGTTGACGCGTACCCTCGGGTCATGATCGTTCCTCGGGTCGCCATCGGGACCGACGTGCACGCCTTCGAGGCGGGCCGGCCCTGTCAGGTGGCCGGCCTGCACTGGCCGGACCAGGACGGCCTGGCCGGGCACTCCGACGCGGACGTCGCCGCCCACGCCGCCTGCAACGCGCTGCTCTCCGCCGCCGGGCTCGGCGACCTCGGCGCGAACTTCGGGGTCGGCCAGCCGGAATGGGCCGGCGCCTCGGGGGTGGCGCTGCTGACGGAGTCGGCGCGGCGGGTCCGGGCGGCCGGCTTCGAGATCGGCAACGTCTCCGTGCAGGTGATCGGGAACCGCCCGAAGATCGGACCGCGCCGGGAGGAGGCGCAGCAGGTGCTCTCCGCGGCGGTCGGCGCCCCGGTGACCGTCTCCGCCGCCACCACCGACGGCCTCGGCTTCGCCGGGCGCGGTGAGGGGCTCGTCGGGATCGCCGTTGCCCTCGTCCACGACGCCCCGGCCGGCTAGACCGCCATGACCGGGGACGCCGCCTCCGACCGGTCCGCCGCCGACGGCTACCGGCAGCGGGCACAGCTCCTCGCCGAGCTGGGCCGCTACGACGAGGCCGCGGAGGAGTTGGGCTTCGCGCTCGCCCTGGGCCCGACCGACGCGGTGGCGCTGACCCTGCTGGCCCGGCTGCACCTCGCCGCGGGCCGCCCCGCCGAGGCGCTCACCGCGGCCGACTCGGCGTCGGCCGCCGCCCCCGACGCGGTCGCGCCCCTGGTCGCCCGCGGCTTCGCCCTGACCGACCTGGCGGAGTACGCCGAGGCGGCCCGGACCGCGGACCGGATCCTCACCATCGCGCCCACCGACGCGTACGCCCAGCGCAGCGGCGCGGCGTTGCTGGCCGAGGCGCGCAACGGCCAGCCGGCGCTGCACGCGGCCTGGCGCGGCGTGGAGCTGGCCCCCGAGGAGTCGCAGGCGCACCTGGTGCTGGCGCTGGTCGCGGGCCGGTTGGAGCTGTTCGACCTGGCCGAGCGGGCCTACCGGGAGGCGTTGCGGCTGGACCCCGAGCTGGCCGACGCCCGCGACGACCCGGGCGTGCTGCGGTTGGAGCGACGGCGCTGGGCCGAGGCCCTGGAACTGGTCGCCGCGACGGCCCCGGTCGAGCCGGGGCGGGCACTCGCCCCGGCCGGCCCCGACGACCTGCGCCGGCTGGTGGTGCGGGGCGCCGCCTGGTCCCTGGTCGCCAGCGTGCTGATCGCCGTCCTGGCGTCCGGCGGGGCGGGCCTGAGCCGCGTCGCGGCCCTGCTGGCGGCGCTCGGCGGGGCGCTCTTCGTCCGGCGCCTGGCCCGGCGGGTGCCCGAGCTGGTCCGGGTCGTGCTGCCGGCGCTGCTGCGCACCGACCGTCCACTGGCGCTGGCCGGCTACGCGGTCGCCGCCGGCCCGCTCCTGCTGCTGCTCTACGCGCTGGTCGGCACCCCGTGGCCGCTGGTCGTCGCGATCGCGGTCGCCGCCGCGGCGGAGCTGACCGTGCTCGGTCGCGCGCACCACTGACCCGCGCCGCCCCCGGGTCGGCGGCGCGTGGCGGGTCAGCTCCGGCGGGCCCAGGTCCAGGCGTAGCCGTCGTCCTCGCACTCCGCCGCGGCCTCGCAGAGGTCCAGCGGGCGGAAGGTGTCGACCATGACCGCCAGCTCGTCGAAGAAGTCCGCGCCGATGGAGCGTTCCGCCGCGCCGGGCTGCGGCCCGTGGGTGAAGCCGGACGGGTGCAGCGAGATCGAGCCCTGCTCGATGCCCGAGCCGCGCCGCGCCTCGTAGTTGCCGCCGGTGTAGAAGAGCATCTCGTCGGAGTCGACGTTGTGGTGGTTGTACGGCACCGGGATGGCGTCCGGGTGGTAGTCCACCTTGCGGGGCACGAACGAGCAGATGACGAAGTTCGGGCCCTGGAAGGTCTGGTGCACCGGCGGCGGCTGGTGGATCCGCCCGGTGATCGGCTCGAAGTCGTGGATGGAGAACGCCCACGGGTACATGTGCCCGTCCCAGCCGACCACGTCGAAGGGGTGGTTGGCGTAGACGTACCGGGTCCAACCGCGCCGGTGGCGGACCAGCACCTCGACGTCGGCGCCGTCGACCAGCAGCGGCGCGTCCGGTCCACGGACGTCGCGCTCGCAGTACGGCGCGTGCTCGAGGAACTGGCCGCGTACCGAGAGGTAGCGCTTCGGCGGGCCGATGTGCCCGGTCGCCTCGATGGTGAGCAGCCGGGTGGGCTGGTCGCCGGTGGGCACCAGCCGGTGGATGGTCGACGTGGGGATGACGACGTAGTCACCGGCGACCGCGTCGAGCACGCCGAAGGTGGACTCCACCCGCAGCGTGCCGGCCTCGACGTAGAGGCACTCGTCGCCGGTGGCGTTGCGGTAGAGCGGGGAGGGCCGGTCGGCCAGCACGTAGCCGATCCGCACGTCGTCGTTGGCGAGCAGCTGCCGCCGGCCGAGGACCGGGTCGGCGCCGGAGCCGTCGAGCTTGTGGGTACGCAGGTGGCGCGGCTTGAGCGGCAGGTTCGGCACCCGGGTGGTGGCCGGCGGGGTGAACTCCTCGGCGGCGACGATCGCGGTGGGCGCGTACCGGTGGTAGAGCAGGGACGAGTCGGAGGAGAAGCCCTCCTGGCCCATCAGTTCCTCGGCGTAGAGGCTGCCGTCGGGCTGGCGGAACTGGGTGTGGCGCTTGCGAGGTACCTCGCCGACGCTGCGGTAGTACGGCATGTCGCCTCCCGTTATATCCCGTTCTCCGGCCGGCCGTGTCCGATAATCGGACGCTGTTGTCCGTTCCTCGTAGCGTCCCGTAGATTCTTGTCTCGTGTCAACGCAGGTGCCCCGTCTCTTCGCCGGCCTCGTCGACGACGCCGCCGTCTTCCCGCCCGGCAGCGCGTCGCTGCCGGACGCCCTGGCCGCGCACCGCCGACACCGCGACTCCTGGTACGCCGACCTGGTCGGCCCGCTGCTGCTGCCCGCCACCCGGCTGGCGGAGCTGGCCGCGCTCCTCGACGCCGACGAGCGGATCGCCGTCGGCGTGATCGGCGACGGGCCGCTGGACCGGCTCGCCGAGGCCCGGGCCCACGCCGACCCCCGCATCGAGATCCGCCAGGTCGAGGCGGCGGTCGCCCGCCGCGGCGAGGACCCGCTCCCGGGTCTCGCCACCCTGGTCGACCAGGCCCGCGACGCCGCGCGCCCGGCAGCCGGATCGCCCGCCGCCGGACCCGACTGGTACGCGGAGATCCCGCTGACCTTCGGGCTGACGGCCGCGCTGGACGCCCTCGCCGCCGCCCGCGCCGACGGGGTGCCGATCGCCGCCAAGTTCCGCACCGGCGGGCTGGCCGCCGAACTCTTCCCCACGCCGGTGGAGCTGGCCGCGGTGATCGGCGCCTGCCGCGACCGTGACCTGCCGTTCAAGCTGACCGCCGGCCTGCACCACGCGACCCGCCACCTGGACCCGGAGACCGGCTTCACGCACCACGGCTTCGGCAACGTGCTGGCCGCCACCCTCGCCGCCACCGGGGGCGCCGAGACCGACCGGGTCGCCGGGCTGCTCGCCGCCCTCGACCCGCTGCCGCTGGTCGAGCCGGTCCGGGCCCGGCGTGACGACGAGCGTCCGCTGTGGATCGGCTTCGGTTCGTGCAGCATCCTGGAACCACTGACCGATCTGATCCGGCTGGGGCTGGTGAACGGGGGATTCGACGGATGAGCGAGCGCATCAGCAGGTGCGGTACGGCACGGAGCGGAGTGGCGGCATGAGCTGGGTGACGGGCGTCGACGGCTCCCCGTACGGGGTGGCCAACCTGCCGTACGGGGTGTTCCGGCACGGCGGGCGCGAGCCGCGGATCGGCGTACGCGTCGCCGACCTCGTACTCGACCTGGCCGGCGCGGAGGCGGCCGGGCTGGTGCTGGCCGCCGGGGCGCTCGGCCGGCCCACCCTCAACGACTTCATGGCGCTCGGGCGTCCGCAGTGGACGGCGGTGCGGCAGCGGATCGTCGAGCTGCTCACCGACGAGGCCCACCGGGCGGCGGTGGAGCCGCTGCTGGTGCCGCTCGCCGAGGTCGAGCTGCGGCTGCCGTTCGAGGTCGCCGACTACGTCGATTTCTACTCCTCCGAGCACCACGCCTCGAACGTCGGGCAGATCTTCCGCCCCGGCCAGCCGCCGCTGCTGCCCAACTGGAAGCACCTGCCGATCGGGTACCACGGCCGGGCCGGCACGGTGGTCGTCTCCGGCACGCCGGTGGTCCGCCCCAGCGGGCAGCGTGCCACCCCGCAGGGCCCCACCGCCGGACCCTCCGTCCGCCTCGACATCGAGGCCGAGGTGGGCTTCGTGGTGGGCGTGCCCAGCGCGCTCGGCGACCGGGTCTCCGTGGACGACTTCACCGACCACGTCTTCGGCGTGGTGCTGGTCAACGACTGGTCGGCCCGGGACATCCAGGCCTGGGAGTACCAGCCCCTCGGCCCGTTCCTGGGCAAGTCCTTCGCGACCTCCGTCTCGGCCTGGGTGACGCCGCTGGACGCGCTCGCCGAGGCGTTCGTGCCCGCCCCCGACCAGGACCCGCCGGTGCAGGACTACCTGCGCGACACCCCGCACCTGGGGCTCGACCTGCGCCTGGCGGTGGAGTGGAACGGCGAGCGGGTCGCCGAGCCGCCCTTCGCCACCATGTACTGGACCCCCGCCCAGCAGTTGGCCCACCTGACCGTCAACGGGGCCTCGCTGCGCACCGGAGACCTCTACGCCTCCGGCACCGTCTCCGGCCCGGAGCGCGGCCAGGTCGGATCGTTCCTGGAGCTGAGCTGGGGCGGCGCCGAGCCGGTCAAGGTCGGCGGTGGAGAGACCCGGACCTTCCTGGAGGACGGCGACACCGTCACCATCCGGGCCACCGCCCCCGGTCCGGACGGCACCACCATCGCCCTGGGGGAGGTGACCGGGCGGATCCTTCCCGCCCGCTGACCCCTACCGTCCCGCGGTCGCACCGGCTGTCCGATCGGCCGGGCCTCCTGCCGAGTTTGATCGACCGGATTCGGTCACCACCCCACGCCGTCCCGTCCCGGGGCGGCGTGGGTCGTGACCGACACGGCACGTTCCAGCGGACAGGAGGTACGAGCATGAACGATCTTGTGGGCGCGGTCTGGCGCACCAGCAGCCGCTCCAACGACCAGGGGCTCTGCGTCGAGGTGGCGGACAATCTCGCCGGCACCCGAGGCGTGGTCGGGATACGTGACTCCAAGGACCCGCGGGGGCCGGTGCTCGTGGTCGGCCCGCCGGGCTGGACCGCGTTCGTCGACGCGCTCCGGGGCGGTCACCTCCGTCCCTGAGCCGGCCGTCTCCGGTGCCCCGACCGGGGCACCGGCGACGGAATTTCCATCCAGGGCTCCCGTGCCCCGCTCACCCGCCGTACGGTGGACGACACGGGAGGTGTCATGTCCACGGTCACGGTCACCGAGTTCATCGAGGCGCCGGCCGCGGACGTCTGGGCGCTCCTGGCCGAACTGCCCGTCCGCGTCGACTGGCTCTCCACCGTCGGCGGCGTCGAGCTGCTCACCCCGGGCCGGTTCGGACCCGGCACCGCCTGGCGGGAGACCCGCACCAGGCCGGACGGCGGCGACCAGGCGGAGGAGTTCGTGGTGCTGGCGGTGACGCCACCGCACCAGCTGGTGCTCAGCTCGCCCGGCATCGGAGTGGACTACCGGATCACCTGGACCCTGCGGACGGTCCAGCGTCGCCGCCGCAGTCGCACCGCCGTCACCGTCGAGCACGAGGCGGTGCCGATCGCGCCGTACGGCCGGGTGATGGCGCTGCTCTTCGGTGGGCTGGCCGCGCGGGCGGTGGAAGGGGCGATCCGGCGTGACATCGCCGACCTGGCCGCCGCCGTCGGGGCCAGCGGTACCGCCGTGGCGGCCTGAGCGCCCGGGGGAGACCGCGCGGGCCGGACCGACCCGACGGCGCGCCCTGCCGCGACCTGACCGGGGCGCACCGGGATTGCCTGGGTAGGGTGCCGGGCGGAGGTGCGGCATGGGTGTCCCGAAGGGCCGGCGACGGATAGCGGTCGCGGTCGCGGCGCTGCTCACCCTCGGGGCGGTCGCCGTCATCGGCTACCGGGTGCTCGCCCCCGCCGAGGTCAGCACGCCCGCCCGGGGCGAACTGCCACCGGCGGCCACCCCGAAGATCGGCGTGGTAGGCCGGCTACCGGCCGCGCCCCTGATCGTCGACGGTCGGCTGCGGGTGTACGCCACCACCCGCCAGGTGTACGCGGACCGCCCGGTCGACCGCCGGCACCGGGTCACCCCGTTCTGGTCGTACCGGCGGTGGCCGGCGCAGGTCAACGGGGTGCTGGCCAGCGGCACGACCGTGGTGACCCACTGGTCGGACGGGAAGGTCGTGGCGCTCGACGGGCGTACCGGTCGGGTGGCCTGGCGGGCGGGCGGGCCGGAACCCGGCGCGGGGTTCACCGCCCGGCGCACCGGCGCGGCCACCGTCTGGGACCCCCCGGGCATCTCCGTCGGGCAGGGCCCGGGCGGCGGGTCGGTGCTGGTGGTCTCCGGACCGGGCGGGCTGCGCGGCTACGGGCTGGTCGACGGGCGGGAGCTGTGGCGGGCCGGCGGCGGCACGGACTGCCGTACCGGCCTGGGCACCACCGCGGCGGGCCGGTTCGTCTCCGTCGACGCCTGCGCGGGCCCGGCGACCGTCGAGTTCCGGGACGTGACCACCGGCGCGGTGGGCACCCGCTGGCGGCCGCCCGACGCCGGGGCGGAGCTGGTCGTGACGCCGCTCGGCTGCCTGACCCCCCGGTCGCAGTGCCGGGGGCTGCGCACCGCCGCGCCCGGCGACGCCGCCGGACGGGGCTGGCTGGTCGGCGCCGGTGAGCCGGTGCCCGCTCCCGCGCTCGACGCGGCGGAGGCGGTCCTCGCCGGCGACCTGGCGGTCGGTGTGACCGACGGGGTGCTGAGCGGCCGTGACGCGCGTACCGGCAAGCTGCGGTGGCGGCGGGGCGACCTGGGCCAGGTGCGGGTCATCGCCGCCGAGCCGGGCCGGGTGTACGCGTTGACCGGGTCACGCGAGCTGATCACGCTGGACCCGGTGACCAGCGCGGAGCGGTCCCGCTTCCCGCTCACCGTCGGGCAGGACGGGACCAGCTGGAAACCCGGGTTGGCCCACGCGGTGGACGGCTACGTGGCGGTGGAGCGGCTCCGTGGGAACGCCCGTCCGGGCGCCGACGACCAGCAGTGGTTCCTGATGACCGAGCCGGTGGTGCTGGCCGCCACCTGAGCGGCACCCGCCACCCAGCTCAACAAAACGGACATAGGTTAATTATAGTCACAGAATGCGACTCGTGGCTGCCCTGCTGGGTGCGTTCCTGATCCTCGTCACCGCGCCGCCGGCCCATGCGGCACCCGCCGCTCGGACGCTGCGCCTGTCCCTGACCGCTGGCGTCGACATCACCGTGCCGGCGGCCGTCAACCTGGGCACCGGCTTCACCGGCGGCACGTTGACCGGTTCGCTCGGCATCGTCGAGGTGCGCGACTCCCGTGGCCCGGTGAACCCGAACACCTGGGTCGCCACGGTTTCCGCCAGCGTCTTCGTCGCCGGCGGGGGAGGTGCCCTGCGGACGATCGCCCCCGGTCAACTCTCCTACTGGTCCGGGCCGACGGTGCGCAGCACCGGCGGCGGCGTCCTCGCGCCCGGCCAGCTCAGCTCGACCCAGGCGGTCACGCTGAACGTGGCCCGCGAGGCGTTCCGCAAGTCCTCGGGCAACGGCAACAACGAGGTGCGCTGGACGCCGAACATCCGGGTGGCGATCCCGTCCAACGTGGTGGCCGGCACCTACACCGGAACTGTTACGCACTCTGTCGCCTGATGAGTTATTTGTCCGAATAAGCCCAGTTTAGGGCGTTCGCGATACCTAAGGTGACGGCATGAAGAAGCGACTTCTCTCCCTGACCGCCGCTGCTGCCGCCGCCGTGGTGGCACTGGCATCGCCCGCCGCGGCGTCCCCCACCGACGACACCATCGTCACCTTCACGGTGGGAGCCGCGAACCTGAACATCTTCGCGCCACCGGCGGTGAACCTCGGCTCCACCTTCGCCGACACCACCATCGAGGGCTCGATTGGCCCGGTTCAGGTCGTCGACCAACGGGCGACGCTCAACGCCAGCTGGGTCACGACCGTGAGCATCACGGAGTTCGTCAGTGGTTCCGGCAGCCCGGCGGAGCTGATCACGCCCGGCCTCGTCGAGTACTGGTCGGGGCCGGCGACCAGCACCACCGGCACCGGCACCTTCGTCCCCGGGCAGCCGACCGCGACGGACCGGGTGAGCCTCTCCGTCCCCCGTACCGCCTTCTCGAAGACCTCCGGCAGCGGCAACAACTCGGCGACCTGGAACCCGACCATCCGCATCAACGTGCCGGCCACAGCGGTGAGTGGCACCTACAGTGCGACGGTGACCCATTCGGTGGCATGACCCCGTCCGCGTCGTCGCCCTGGCCCTGACCTTCCTGGTCGCGGCCGGGGCACCGGCGTCGGCCACGCCGCACACCTGGCCACCGCCGGCACGGACCGGCACCCAGGCGCAGGCGCCGGACCGGCCCGACGCCGGCCAGGCGGGGGCCGGGGTGCCGCGCCGGGACGGACCACGCAGGCCCTCACAGAGTCCGACGTCGAGCCCGAGCCCGGTCGGACCGGCGTCCGCCGTCGGCATCCGGCTGCTCGACGCGCCGGTGGACCGCCGGGACGACACCCGGGCCCACAAGTACATCGTCGACCACGTACGTCCGGGCACGACGATCAAGCGTCGGGTCCTGGTCAGGAACCTGTCCGAGGACCGCCGACCGATCTCGGTCTACGCCGCCGCCGCCGACGTGACGACGGAAGGCTTCGTCTTCGCCCCGGGCCGTACCGAGAACGAGCTGAGCAGCTGGATCCACGTCGACCGGGCGGAGCCCCACCTGGCGCCGGACGAAGAGATCGAGGTGCTGGCGACGATCGAGGTACCGGAGAAGGCCGAGGCCGGCGAACGGTACGCGGTCATCTGGGCCGAGGTGGCCGGCGTCGAGGGGCAGACCGTGCGCAACGTCGGCCGGGTCGGAGTCCGGGTCTACCTCTCCGTCGGGCCGGGCGGCGAGCCCCCCTCCGGCTTCGAGATCGGCCCGCTCACCGGCGGCCGGGAGAAGGACGGCACCCCCGTGGTCACCGCCGAGGTGCGCAACACCGGCCAACGGGCGCTCGACCTCGCCGGGGAGCTGCGCCTCACCGACGGGCCGGGCGGGCTCTCCGCCGGCCCGATCAAGGCCGAGGCGTCCACCCTCGCCCTCGGCGGAACCACCACCGTCCGCGTGATCCTGGACCGCCGCCTGCCGGACGGCCCGTGGTCGGCGAAGCTCGACCTGGCCAGCGGCTGGACGAAGCGCGACGCCACCGGGACGCTCAGCTTCGGGACCGCCACCGCCGCCGCGGCTGCCAGCGCCACCGACCGGTCCGGTCAGGTGCTCACCGGCGGCCTGGTCACCTCCGGCCTGGTGCTGACCCTGTTCGTGATCCACGCGTACCGCCGGCGGGCCCGGTTCCGCGAGCCGGTGCCGGCCGCCTGAGACCACCGGGCCGCCTCCGACCGGGGGCGGCCCGGTCCTTCGCTCAGGCCAGCGCGGCTTCCGCCGCGGCCAGGAAGGCGTCGTTCTCGGCCGGGGTCCCGATGGTGACCCGCACCCCGTCCCCGGCGAACGGCCGGACGATCACGCCGCGCGCCTCGCACGCCTTGCCGAACTCCACCGCCCGATCGCCCAGCGGCAACCAGACGAAGTTGGCCTGGCTGGACGGCACGTCGGGGAGCAGCTTGCGCAGCGCCTCGGTCACCCGGTCCCGCTCGGCGACGACCAGCGCGCACCGCCGCCGCACCTCGTCGGCCTGGGCCAGCGCCGCCAGCGCGCCCGCCTGGGCGGCCATGCTGGTGGAGAAGGGGGTGACCACCTTGCGCACGGCCGCCGCCACCTCCGGCGCGGCGACCAGGAAACCGATCCGCAGGCCGGCCAGGCCCCAGGCCTTGGAGAGGGTGCGCAGCACCACCACGTTCGGCCGGTCCAGGTAGGTCAGGCCGTCCGGCACCTCCGGGTCGGTGACGAACTCCCGGTACGCCTCGTCGATCACCACCAGCACGTCCTCGCCGACGGAGTCGAGGAAGCGGTCCAGCTCCGCCCGGCGGACGGCGGTGCCGGTCGGGTTGTTCGGGTTGCAGACCAGCACCATCCGGGTCCGGTCGGTCACCGCCGCGGCCATCGCCGTCAGGTCGTGCCCGTGCCCGGCGTCGTTGGGCACCCGCACGCTGGTCGCGCCGCTGGTCGCCGCGATGATCGGGTACGCCTCGAAGGAGCGCCACGAGTAGAGCAGCTCGTCACCGGGCAGGCAGGTGGCCCGGACCAGGTGCTCGGCCAACGCCACCGACCCGCAGCCGGTGGCGATCCGGTCGGCGTCCACGCCGTACCGCTCGGCCAGCGCCGCGCGCAGCGCCACCACCCCCATGTCCGGGTAGCGGTGCGAGCCGGCGACCGCCTCCGTGACCGCCTCGACCACGCCGGGCAGCGGGCCGTACGGCACCTCGTTGCTGGCCAGCTTGATCGCCTCGTCCAGGCCCAGCTCGCGGGCCAGGTCGGCCGGGCTGCGACCCGGCACGTAGTTGGGCAGCGCGTCCAGGTCGGCGCGGGTCAGCCGCAGCGAGGACTGGTGACGTCCGGTGTCGGTCATGGGGTGTCTCCCGGGGAGTCGGCACGGTCGTGCGGGGCGGGACGGGTCGCGGTGCCGCCGGTTCGCGGCATCTGCACCACGACGGTCTGGGCGCGCCTGTCGTGTAGGGCCTGGCGCATCGGGTGGTCGAAGAGGGCGGAGACCGCGTCGACGAACTGGAGCAGCAGGCCGAAGCCGCAGCAGTACCAGAGCAGCGTGGGCAGGCCCAGGGTGCTCCACCGGCGGGTGGCCCGGCCGAAGCCGAGCGGCTGGTCCGCCTCCAGGGGCACCGCCCGTACGCCCATCAGCCGCTTGCCGAAGGTCTGCCCGCTGGCGGCCATCGACGGCACCTCGTACGCGTACCAGAGCGCGGTGGCGATCAGCAGGATGGCGACCAGCAGGGAGCCGCTCTGCGCCCCGGCCGCCGGCAGCGGTTCGGTGCTCAGGTCCCGGGCGTTCACCCGCCGCCAGTACTCCTGGAACGGCGGGGCGATCTCCAGCGCGAACCGCCAGACGAACCAGCCGTTGACCAGCACGTTGAGCAGGAGGAGGACGCCGAAGTCGATCAGTCGGGCGATCAGCCGGGCGCCGTACCCGGCCAGGGGCAGGCCGTGCGGGCGCGGCGCGGGCGGACGACCCGGCCAGGTCGGGTAGGGCCAGCCGGGCGGTGGCCCCTGCGGGTGTCCCGCCCCGTGCGGGTGGACCTGCCCGGGGCCGTACGGGGTGACCGGGCCGGCCGGGTGGCCACCGACCGGTCCGGGCGGCGCCGGCGCACCGGTGGCCGGTGGGGCGGCCGGGGACGCCGGGCGGGCCGGTTCGGGGGCCGGCTCGGGGGGCGGCGGCCCCTCGGGGGGCGTGACGTCGACCGGGACGGGCGCGCCGATCCAGCCCTCGCCGTCCCACCAGCGCCTGGTGGAAGGGTCTGCGGGGTCGACGTACCAACCGGGTTGCACACTCACCCGGACACCTTAACGACGACGGTGCCGGCGAACTTGTCGTGGAGGCACTGCTGCCAGGGCTTGTCCCAGAGCTGCCAGAGTCCGTCGACGTAGCTGAAGCCGGGAATGAACGATCCGCCGATCTGGTGGGCGGCCCACCGCTTCGCCGCCGCCCTCCGGTCCAGCGTGGCGGCCGGGTCGAGCGGGACGACCCGCAGTTTCATCACCCGCTTGCCCAGCGTCTGCCCGGTCTTGAACATCATCTCGACGTGGAAGACGTAGGTCACGCCGATCGCGAACAGGAGGATCCCCGCCTCCAGGGCGAGGAACGGCAGGAGGAAGTCCGTGACCGGGTCCGCCTCGACGTAGCTGCCGTCGGCCGTGGTGGCGGTCAGGTCGGGCAGGACCGCCAGGAGGAGGACGAGCACGGCGGGCAGGATGACCACCATGCAGATGCCCATGATCACCAGGCCGTCGATCAGCACCGCCAGCAGCCGGTCGCCGAAGCTGGCCAGCGGTTGCCCGTTCGGTGCGAGCGGCACGCCCGGGAAGCCGGGTCGGGGCGGGCCCGCCGGGTGCACCGGCAGCCCGGCGTAGGGGCCGGCCTGCGGTGGCGGGCCGTACGGGTTGGCCTGCGGCGGCGCGCCGTACGGACCGGGCTGCGGCGGCACGGCGTACCCCTGGGGGGTGGGGCCGGCGGGGGGCGCGAAGCCGCCGGCGGCGGGCGGGGGCCCACCGGCCGGCGGCGTCGGGTACGTCGGAGGCTGCGTCACGCTCGACAGTGTTACAGGTTGCCGCGCGCTTCCTGCTCCCGCTCGATCGCCTCGAAGAGCGCCTTGAAGTTGCCCTTGCCGAAGCCGAGCGATCCGTGCCGCTCGATCAGCTCGAAGAAGACCGTCGGGCGGTCCTGCACCGGCTTGGTGAAGATCTGCAGCAGGTAGCCGTCCTCGTCCCGGTCGACCAGGATCTTGCGGGCCTTCAGCTCCTCGATCGGCACCCGGACCTTGCCGATCCGGGCGCGCAGCTCCGGGTCGTCGTAGTACGAGTCCGGGGTGTCCAGGAACTCGACACCCGCGGCGCGCATCGCGTCGACGCTGGCCAGGATGTCGTTGGTGGCCACGGCGATGTGCTGGGCGCCCGGGCCCTGGTAGAACTCCAGGTACTCGTCGATCTGCGACTTCTTGCGGGCGATCGCCGGCTCGTTGAGCGGGAACTTCACCTTGCGGGTGCCGCTGGCGACGACCTTGCTCATCAGCGCCGAGTAGTCGGTGGCGATGTCGTCGCCGATGAACTCCGCCATGTTGGTGAAGCCCATGACCCGCTTGTAGAACTCCACCCACTCGTCCATCCGGCCGAGCTCGACGTTGCCGACCACGTGGTCGATGGCCTGGAAGAAGCGCTTCGGCTGGAGGCCGGCGTCGATCATCGGCTGCCGGTCCACGATCGGGCCGCGGGCGACGAAGCCGGGCAGGAACGGGCCGGTGTAGCGGGACCGGTCGACCAGGGTGTGCCGGGTGTCGCCGTACGCGGCGATGGCGGCCATCCGGACGGTGCCGTGCTCGTCGCTCACCTCGTGCGGCTCGACCAGGCCGGTGGCGCCCTGGGCGACGGCGTGCGCGTACGCGGCGTCGACGTCCGGCACCTCCAGCGCGATGTCCGAGACGCCGTCGCTGTGCTTGGCGACGTGGTCGGCGCCGGCCGCGTCGGGGCGGACCGCGCCGGTCAGCACGAACCGGGCCGAGCCGCTGGTCAGCACGTACTCGGCGTGGTCGCGGTAGCCCTGTTCCGGCCCCCGGTACGCCACGCAGGTCATGCCGAACGCGGTGGAGTAGTAGTGCGCGGCCTGCTTGGCGTTGCCGACCAGGAAGTGCACGTGGTCGAGGCCCCGGACCGGGAAGGGGTCGCGGCTGATGTCGTGGTCGACGGCGCCGACGAGCAGGTCGACGTCGACCTCCTCGGTCGACTGGGGTCGGTCGATCGCCTGGGTCATGGTGTCCTCCCTGCGTACCGGCCGGCCTGGTGGGCCGCCGCGGTGGTTCGGTTGTTCTTGTGGCGAGGATCGCGGTTACCGGGTTCACTGGGCAACCGTTGGCGGTTCGGCTGGTCAGCTTGCGCATAACGTAGGGTCGTAGAACATGAATGCTGGACAGGATGTACAGCTCGACGAGCTGGATGCCCGGCTCATCCAGTTGCTCGCCGACGAACCGCGGATCGGGGTGCTCGAGTGCTCCCGCCGGCTCGGGGTGGCCCGGGGCACCGTCCAGGCCCGGCTGGACAAGCTGGTCGACCGAGGGGTGGTCGGCGGGTTCGGGCCGGACATCTCGCCGACCGCCATCGGGTTCGGGGTGACCAGCTTCGTCACCCTGGAGATCAGCCAGCGGCAGGGCCACGACGCGGTCACCGCCCACCTGGCCGCCATCCCCGAGGTGCTGGAGGCGCACACCATCACCGGCGCCAGCGACCTGCTCTGCCGCATCGTGGCCCGGTCCAACACCGACCTGCAACGCGTGATCGACCAGATCGTCTCCTACGAGGGCATCCGCCGGGCGTCGACGATCATCGCGCTGGCCGAGCAGATCCCGTACCGCGTGCTGCCCCTGGTCCGCTCCGCGGCCCGGCGCGCCGAAGGGCAACCCGGCGCGGGGGCGGCCCCTTCCTGACCGGCCGGCGACGCGGAGAAAGGGCGGCGACACTCCGGGCCGGGAGCGGGAGAGGTCGGTGATCGTCGCTACGGTGTGCGGTGTGAAGGGCCTTGGGGGCGTACGGGGGGCGTTGCTGGTGGGGCTCGTCACCGTGGTCGTGCTCGCCGCCACCGGGGTGTGGAACCCGTTCCCGGGGCTGTGGGACTGGGTGAACCGCAGCCAGCCGATCTCCGAGCCGGACGTGGTCTGGCAGCAGCGCGTCGGCGGCACCCCGAAGAGCGTCACCATCGCCGGGGAGACCGTCGTCGTGGAGCAGCGCACCCGGGTCGAGGCGCGCAGCCTGGCCACCGGCACGCAGCTGTGGGAGCGCAAGGCGGACTGGGCCGCGGTGGCCGGCGGCGACCGCGACGCCGTCGTCGCCGTGGGCAAGCTCCTGGTCAAGGGGTACGAGCTGCTCGACCCCGCCACGGGCGTGGTCCGTCGGCGCGACGACGACGCGGTGGCCGTGTGGACGTACCGGAACCTGCTGCTCGACGCGCGCTGCACCGAGGCCACCGACTGCACCCTCAGCGCCTGGGACCCGCGCGGCACCACGCCACTGTGGACGGCGTTCCTGCCGGGCGTCAGCACCGGCCTCTTCGCCGACAATCCCCAACTGCTCGGCACTCGGCGACTCACCGCCCTGCGGGTGGACGACGGCGCGGCCGGCCCGGAGCGGGTGCCGCCGCTGCTGGGCTTCCCCGTCGACGGCCGGGTGCACGTGGTCGACACCGCCACCGGCCGGGTCGTGCAGAACGTCGAGCCCGGGCGGGACGAGCGGCTCGCCGTGGTCGGCGGGCGGATGCTGCGGATCACCGCCGTCTCCGCCGACGGCAGCTGCCGGTACGCCATCTCCGGCCGCGACCCGGCCACCGGCCAGGAGGTGTGGCGCCGGGCCGGGGTGAACGTGCGGACCGCCGACAGCGCGGGCTGCGCCCAGCGGGAGGATCCGCAGGGCGCCCGCAACGTGCTCGTCGGAGTGGCGCCGGACGGCCGGGAGGCGGTCCTCGACGGGTACGACGGCCGGCTGCTCCTGGTCGACGCCGAGGGGGAGAAGCTGCTCGCCGTCGACGACCGGTACGCCCTGGTGCGCAGCGCCGACAAGCGCACGATCACCGGCCGGGAGCTGGGCGCCGACCGGGTGCGCTGGACCCGTCCCGCCGGCGGCAAGCCGGGCGCGGCCCTCACCCCGTACGCGGCGGTGGTCGCCGCGGAGAAGCCGAACCGGCTCACCGCCCTCGACCCGCGTACCGGTCGGGAGCTGGTGGTGCTGCGCACCAGCGCGAACGTGCTCGCGGTCGGGCCGAACGGCATGATCATCGGCGAGGGGCGGGAGATCGGGTACGTCCGCTTCGGCGCCGGCGCCGCCGTTCCACCGGCGCCCCCACCCGACGGCGGCGTCCCCGGCCCGGGCGACACCGGCCCGGGCGACACCGGCGGCGTCCCGACCGACGGGGACAACTGCGGGCCGAAGCGGGAGCTGTGCCGGACCGAGGCCCCCAAGGACGGATGAGAGCGGCGTCCCACGACCGACCCGGCGGGTGTCACCGATCGACCGGTCTGCCCTAGGCTTTTCCGTCATGAGCAGTGCCGCCGCGTTCTCGTACGCCCCCTTGCTGCCGACCGGTCCGGACGCCACGGAGTACCGCCTGGTCACCGACGAGGGCGTGGACGTCGTCAACGGCCCGGGTGGCCGCCGTTTCCTCACCGTCGATCCGGCCGCGCTGACCGCGCTGACCGCCGAGGCGATGCACGACATCGCCCACTTCCTGCGCCCCGCGCACCTGGCCCAGCTGAGGTCGATCATCGACGACCCGGCGGCCTCGCCGAACGACCGGTTCGTCGCGCTGGACCTGCTGCGCAACGCCAACATCGCCGCCGGTGGGGTGCTGCCGATGTGCCAGGACACCGGCACCGCGATCGTGATGGGCAAGCGCGGCCGGCACGTGCTCACCGACGGGGCCGACGCGGAGGCGATCTCCCGCGGCGTCTACCAGGCCTACACCCGGCTGAACCTGCGGTACTCGCAGCTCGCCCCGCTGACCATGTGGGACGAGCGGAACACCGGCAGCAACCTGCCCGCCCAGGTGGAGCTCTACGCGGAGGACCCGGACGGCCACCCGGACGCGTACAAGTTCCTCTTCATGGCCAAGGGTGGCGGCTCGGCCAACAAGTCGTACCTCTACCAGGAGACCAAGGCGCTGCTGAACCCGACGCGGATGATGCAGTTCCTGGAGGAGAAGCTGCGGCTCATCGGCACCTCGGCCTGCCCGCCGTACCACCTGGCCATCGTCATCGGCGGCACCTCCGCCGAGTACGCCCTGAAGACCGCCAAGTACGCCTCCGCCAAGTACCTCGACGCGTTGCCCACCTCCGGTTCGATGACCGCGCACGGCTTCCGGGACCTGGAGCTGGAGGCGGAGGTGCTGGAGCTCACCCGCAACTTCGGCATCGGCGCGCAGTTCGGCGGCCGGTACTTCTGCCACGACGTCCGGGTGGTCCGGCTGCCCCGGCACGGCGCCTCCTGCCCGGTGGCGATCGCCGTCTCCTGCTCCGCGGACCGGCAGGCGGTCGCCAAGATCACGCCGTCGGGCGTCTGGCTGGAGCGGCTGGAGACCGACCCGGCCCGCTACCTGCCCGACGTCACCGACGAGACGCTGGACGCCGAGATGGTCGTCAAGGTCGACCTCAACCGGCCGATGGACGAGATCCGCGCCGAGCTGTCGAAGTACCCGGTGAAGACCCGGCTGTCGCTGACCGGCCCCCTGGTGGTGGCCCGGGACATCGCGCACGCCAAGATCGCCGAGCGGCTGGACGCGGGCGAGCCCATGCCCCAGTACCTGCGCGACCACGCCGTCTACTACGCCGGCCCGGCGAAGACCCCCGAGGGGTACGCCTCCGGCTCGTTCGGCCCGACCACCGCCGGACGGATGGACGCCTACGTGGAGAAGTTCCAGGCCGCCGGCGGCTCCCAGGTGATGCTCGCCAAGGGCAACCGCTCGTCCCAGGTCACCCGCTCCTGCGCGCAGCACGGCGGCTTCTACCTCGGCTCGATCGGCGGCCCCGCGGCCCGGCTCGCCCAGGACTGCATCAAGCACGTCGAGGTCCTCGAATACCCCGAGCTGGGCATGGAGGCGGTCTGGAAGATCCAGGTGGAGGACTTCCCGGCCTTCATCGTCGTCGACGACAAGGGCAACGACTTCTTCGCCGAGGTCACCAAGCCGGTGCTGACCATCGGTCGCCGCTGACGACGCGTACGCGAAAAGGGGCGCCGAGCTTCCGCCCGGCGCCCCTTTGTCATCTGGTGCTCGCCGACATCGGTGCGCCCGCCGCCCGGTGGGGCGTGGCCGGCGGGCGCACCGCCCCCGTCGGATGTCGTCACCGACAACCACGATGAGTGTCGGCTCCGCTGCTGTCGTTCCGCTATCGGATCGCTATCGTCCGCGTGAGGCGAGCTGTGACCGTCGGGCTACGCTGCTGGAAGGTGCACAGAAGCGTGCGGGGGCGCAGATGCGGTTCGGGATCCTGGGACCTCTGCGGGTGGGCGGCGGCGAGGCCACCATCACCGCAGGTCGGGACCGGACGGTGCTCGCCATGTTGCTGCTGCGGGCCGGCCGGGTGGTGCCGGTCGAGGAGTTGATCGACGCCGTCTGGGAGGACCGGCCGCCGGCCACCGCCCGGACGCAGCTCCAGATCTGTGTGTCGCGACTCCGACAACGCCTGGCGGCGGTCGGACTGCCGCCGGAGATCATCGTCACCGACCCGGTCGGTTACGGGATCCGGGTCGAGCCGACCGACCTGGACGCCGAGGTGTTCGGCCGCGCGGTCGAGGCCGGGCGCGTCGCCGTCGCCGACGGTCAGGCGGCGGAGGCCAGCCGGCACTACCGCTCAGCGCTGGCCCTCTGGCGTGGCCCGGCGCTGAGCGGAATCGCCAGCCGGAGCGTACGGCGGCGGGCGCAGACCCTCGACGAGCAGCGGCTCGCCGTGCTGGAGGAGTGCGTCGACGTCGAGCTGCGGCTGCGACGGGCGGCCGACCTCATCGACGAGCTCACCGAGACCGTCGAACGGCATCCCCTGCGGGATCGGCTGCGGGGCCAGCTCATGCTGGCCCTGTCCGCGGTCGGCCGACAGGCGGACGCCCTCGCGGTCTACCGCGAGGGCCGCCGGATCTACGCCGAGGAGTTGGGCATCGAGCCCGGTGCGGCGTTGCAGGAGCTGCACCAGCGGGTGCTCGCCGGCGACCTGGCGCTGGCCGGTCCGGAGGATCCGGCGCCCGCCCCGGTCCGCGCGCTGCCCCGGGCCATCAGCGACTTCATCGGGCGGCAGCAGACCGTCTCCCGGCTGGTGAAGGAGATCGAGGAGGACGGAGCGCGGATCCAGCTCATCGACGGCATGGCCGGCAGTGGCAAGACCACCCTGGCGGTGCATCTCGCGAACGCCCTCGGTGACCGCTACCCCGACGCGCACCTCTTCATCGACCTGCACGGGCACAGCGAGCGCACCCCGCTGAACCCGGCCGCGGCGGTGGCCACCCTGCTCCGCCAGCTCGGCGTGCCGGCGGAACGGGTGCCGCTCGACCCGGACGACCGGCTGGCGATGTGGCGGACCGAGCTGGCCCAGCGGCGCGCCCTGCTGGTGCTCGACAACGCGGCCGACGCCGCGCAGGTGACCCCGCTGCTGCCGAACGGCCCGAACTGCCTGGTGCTGATCACCAGTCGCCGCCGGCTGGTCGGGCTGGACGAGGGGCGCCCTTCGTCGCTGCCGGTGCTCGACCCGCAGGAGGCGGTCGAGCTGCTCGGCCGGGTCGCCGGGCCGGAGCGGGTCGTCGCCGAGCCGGACGCGGCCGGCGAGGTGGCCCGGCGCTGCGGCCACCTGCCGCTCGCCATCCGGCTGGCCGGGGCCCGGCTCGCGCACCGACCACGTTGGCGGATCGCCGATCTGGCCGATCGCCTGGCCCAGGGGCGCAATCCGCTGGCCGAGTTCGCGGCGGGGGACCGGTCCGTCGGGCAGGCCTTCGCCCTGTCGTACGCCCAGATCACGCCGCCAGCACAGCGGCTGTTCCGGTTCCTGGGCCTGCATCCCGGCGTACGGATCGACAACCGGGTGGCCGCCGCCCTCGCCGACCTGCCCCTGCCGGAGACGCAGGACCTGCTGGACGAGTTGGTCGACGCCCACCTGGTCGAGGAGGCGGAACCCGGCCGGTACCGGCTGCACGACCTCATCCGGGAGTACTCGCGCCTCCTGCTCGGCGAGCCGGAGCGGGTTGAGGAACGGCGGGACGCCCTGCGCCGGCTGCTCGACCACCATCTGTACGTGGCCGCCGAGCTGACCCGGCAGGTGGAGTGGGCGAGCAGCCGGCTGGCGCTGCGCCTGCCCGAGCCCGCCCGGCCCGATCTGGTCGCCGCCTCGGTCGCCGACGGACGCAGCTGGTTCGACGAGAACCGGTCGGCGTTGCCCGCGTTGAGCCGGATCGCGGAGGCCGAAGGGTTCCCCCGGCACTGCTGGCAGCTCGCCCGGGCCAGTTGGCGGGCCCAGTTCGACGGCGGTCACCTGGACGACCTGATCGAGATGCACGAGGCGGGCCGACGGGCCGCCGCGACGATGGGCGACGACGAGGCCGTCGCGACCATGCTCAACTACCTGGCCTCGGCGTACTACCGGCTGGCCCGCTTCTCCGAGGCCATCGGGCTGATGGAGGTGGCACTGGACCTGTGGCGGAGGCTCGGGTTGCACCACGAGGTGCGGAACACCCTGGGCAATCTCGCGACCTCCCACGCCGCCAACGGGGACCTGCCGCAGGGGCTGGCGTGTTACCAGGCCGCCAAGGCCATGTACCAGCGGCCCGGAGAGCTGGGTCATCTGGCCCAGCTGCTCAACAACCTGTCCTTCGCCCACTTCGTGGCCGGGCGGTACGAGGAGGCGTTGCGGGTCGGCCGCCGGCACCTGTCACTGGCACGGCAGGTCGGCGATGCGCGCCAGGTGGGGCACGCGATCGCCCACCTCGGGATGATCCGCCACCGGCTGGGGCACGGGGAGCCGGCCCACCGGCTGCTGCGGCTGGGTCTCCGGCTCAAGCGGAAGTCCGGCAACCGGTTCGGTGAGGGCGAGCTGCTCAACGAGATCGGGCTGATCGAGCGCCGGGCCGGCCGGCTGGACGCGGCGGCCGCCCTGCACCGGCAGGCGCTGGTCCTCATGATGGAGGTCGGCGACCGGATCGGGCAGTGCGGCTCGCGCAACCTGCTGGCCCGGGCCCTGCTCGACCAGGGCGACGTCGCCAGCGCGCTGGACCTGCACCGCCGGGTGCTCGCCGACGCCACCCGGCTCGGCGCCCGGCGCGAGCAGGCCCGGGCGCTCGACGGCATCGCCCGGTGCCTGCGCGGCACCGACCCCACCGCGACCCGCTCCCACTGGATGCGGGCCCTGGCGCTGTTCCGCCAGGTCGAGTCGCCGGACCAGCACGAGGTCGCCCGGCTGCTGGCGGAGCTGGACTGAGCGATCATCTGCGAGTCGGCGGCGTGCGCGGCAGGATGGTACGCGTGACGACTCCAGAGGCGACCGGTTACCGGATCGAACGCGACTCGATGGGCGAGGTGGAGGTGCCCGCCGAGGCGCTGTGGCGGGCGCAGACCCAACGCGCGGTGCAGAACTTCCCGATCTCGGGGCGGGGCATCGAACCGGCCCAGATCAAGGCGCTGGCCCGGATCAAGGGGGCCGCCGCCCAGGTCAACGGGGAGCTGGGCGTGATCGGGGCGGACGTGGCCGCGGCGATCGCCGCCGCCGCCGCGCACGTCGCTGACGGGGGCTACGACGACCAGTTCCCGGTCGACGTCTTCCAGACCGGCTCGGGCACCTCGTCCAACATGAACACCAACGAGGTCATCGCCACCCTGGCCGGCCGCGAGCTGGGCCGGCCGGTGCACCCGAACGACGACGTCAACGCCTCGCAGTCCAGCAACGACGTCTTCCCGTCCTCGATCCACCTGGCCGCCACGCAGGCGGTGGTCGAGGACCTGCTGCCCGCCCTGAAGCACCTCGCCGGGGCGTTGGAGGGCAAGGCGGAGGAGTTCGAGACCGTGGTGAAGGCGGGGCGTACCCACCTGATGGACGCCACCCCGGTGACCCTCGGCCAGGAGTTCGGCGGCTACGCCGCGCAGGTCCGCTACGGGGTGGAGCGGCTGGAGTCGGCGCTGCCCCGGCTGGCCGAGCTGCCGCTGGGCGGCACCGCCGTGGGCACCGGCATCAACACCCCGCTGGGTTTCGCCGCCCGGGTGATCGGGAAGCTGCGCGAGTCGACCGGCCTGCCGCTGACCGAGGCGCGCAACCACTTCGAGGCGCAGGGCGCCCGGGACGCCCTGGTGGAGACCTCGGGGCAGCTGCGTACCGTCGCGGTGGGGCTGTACAAGATGGCCAACGACATCCGCTGGATGGGTTCCGGTCCCCGCGCGGGCCTGCGCGAGCTGCGCATCCCCGATCTCCAGCCCGGCTCGTCGATCATGCCGGGCAAGGTGAACCCGGTGGTCGCCGAGGCGATGCGGCAGGTCTGCGCGCAGGTGGTCGGCAACGACGCCACGGTCGCGTTCGCCGGGTCGCAGGGCGACTTCGAGCTGAACGTGATGCTCCCGGTGATGGGGCGCAACCTGCTGGAGTCGATCCGGCTGCTGGCCGCGTCGAGCCGGCTCTTCGCCGACCGTCTGGTGGTGGGCCTGGTCGCGGACGCCGAGGTCTGCCTGGCGTACGCGGCGGGCTCGCCGTCGATCGTCACCCCGCTCAACCGTTACCTCGGATACGACGAGGCCGCCTCGATCGCCAAGGAGGCGCTGGCGAAGCAGATCTCGATCCGCGAGGTGGTGATCGCCCGGGGCCACGTCGACTCCGGCAAGCTGTCCGAGACCCAGCTCGACGAAGCCCTCGACCTCCTCCGCATGACCCACCCCTGATCCCCTGGACCGATCCACTCCGTTGCGCCGATCTGGCGGTGTCCGGGGCAAGGTGATACCGCCACGTCGCCGACGTGGAGCGGATCACCAGCGCGGCGGGGGCGGGATATCGGTCGACCGGGGCGGGTGGGGGCGGGATCATCGCGGCATGGCCGCTGAGGTGGTGCTGGAGACCGCGCGGCTGCGGCTGCGCCGGTTCACCCCGGACGACGTGGACCACCTGGTCGAGCTGGACAGCGACCCGGAGGTGATGCGCTTCCTGACCGGTGGCCGGCCGACCCCGCGCGCCACCGTGCGCGACGAGCAGCTGCCCCGGCTGCTGCGCCAGTACGACGCACACCCCGGGCTGGGGCGGTGGGCGGCGGAGGACCGGGACAGCGGCGGCTTCCTGGGCTGGTTCGCGCTCGACCCGTCCGACGACGGGACGCAGGCCGAGCTGGGCTACCGGCTGCGCCGGAGCACGTGGGGACGGGGACTGGCCACCGAGGGTTCACTGGCCCTGGTGCGGCACGCCTTCGACACGGTGGGCGTGCGGCGGGTCTGGGCCCAGACCATGACGGTCAACAGCCGCTCGCGGGCGGTGATGGCGAGGGCCGGCCTGCGCTACGTACGCACCTTCCACCTGCACTTCGACGACCCGGCTCCGGGGACCGAGCACGGCGAGGTGGAGTACGAGCTGCTCAGGAGCGACTGGCGGCCTTCCTCGCCCGGTACGCGTTGACCGCGGCCCGGTTGCCGCAGCCCGCCTCGCAGAACCGGCGGGACCGGTTCTTCGACAGGTCGACCAGCACGTTCTCGCAGCCCGGGTGGGCGCAGATCCGCAGCCGGCCCAGCTCGCCGGCGCGGACCAGGTCGGCCATCGCCATCGCCGCCTCGACCGCCATCCGGGTGGCCAGCGGCGCGTCCCGGGGCACCGCGTGCAGGTGGTACGGCTGGTCGTCGTGCCGGATCAGCTGGGGCAGTGCGTGGGATTCGCGCAGCAGTGCGTTGACGATGGCGACGACCTCGTCGACGTCGGCGTGCCAGATCCGGCGCAGCCGGGGGCGCAGCCGGCGTACCGCGTGCAGCTCGGCCTCGGTGTGCTCGTGCCGGCCGGTCCAGCCGTTGGCGACGAAGAACCGGTCCAGCGCGGCCACGTCCGGCAGTCCCTCGCCGTCCGGGTCGTCGGTGTTGGCGAGGGCGGCCGCCGCGATCAGCCCACATTCGGTGTCATGAGCAAAGAGCAACTTGACTCCTGTCAGCGTCGACCGTTAGCGTCACCAGCATAAGCGTATTTCGGTCATGACACCTGTGCCGGCGAGGAGAGCCCGATGCACGAACGATCCGCTGGCGTGGGCCTGGGGCTGGCCCTGGTCTCGGCCGTCACCTTCGCCACCTCGGGCACCTTCGCCCGATCCCTGATCGGGGCCGGCTGGTCGGCCGAGGCCGTCGTCGTCGCGCGGGTCGGGATCGCCGCCCTGGTGCTCGCGGTACCGGCCCTGCTCTCCCTGCGCGGCAAGGGTGCCGTGCTGCGCCGCAACCTCGGCCCGATGACCGTCTTCGGCCTGCTCGGCGTGGCCACCGCCCAGGCGTGCTTCTTCAACGCCGTGCGCTACCTGCCCGTCGGGGTCGCCCTGCTGCTGGAGTACCTCGGCATCATCCTGGTGGTGGCCTGGATGTGGCTGATGCACGGCCAGCGCCCCCGACGGCTCACGGTGGTCGGCTCGGTGGCCGCGCTGGTCGGGCTGGCCTTCGTGCTCGACCTGACCGGCGCCGGCCGCCTCGACCCGGTGGGCGTGCTCTGGGGGCTCGGCGCCGCGGTGGGGCTCGCCGGCTACTTCGTGCTCGCCGCCCGGGTCGACGCCGAACTGCCGTCGGTCGCCATGGCCAGCGGCGGCATGGCGATCGGAGCGGCGGTCTTCCTGCTGCTCGGGCTGGTCGGGGTGCTGCCGCTGCGGGCCACCTTCGGCGAGGTCGACTTCGCCGGGCAGCGCACCAGCTGGCTGGTCCCGATCGTCGGGCTCTCGCTGGTGGCCGCGGTGGTCGCGTACCAGGCCGGCATCGCGGCCACGCGGATCCTCGGCGCCCGGCTGTCGTCCTTCCTCGGGCTGACCGAGGTGATGTTCGCGGTGCTCATCGCCTGGCTGGTGCTGGGTGAACTGCCCACCGTGGTGCAACTGGCCGGTGGCACGCTGATCGTCGCCGGGGTGGCGCTGGTCCGCCTCGACGAGCTGCGCGGCGCCCGTGCCGAACGGTCGGCGACCCCGGCCGAGGAGCCCGCCCTGACGTGAGATCGTCGGCGCCGTGCTGACCGTGCTGGTGTTCGACGCCGACGAGACCCTGCTCGACCTGCGCCCGGCGGTCACCGGCGGGCTGGTGGCCGTACTCGAGGAGATGCGGAGGTTGACCCCGGCGGCGGCCGGGGTGTCGCTGGCGGACCTGGAGTCGGACTGGGGCGCGGTCTTCGGCGCGATGAGCGCCGCCCCGGTGCGGGAGATCCGGCGGGCCGCGCTGGCCCGCTCCCTGGCGCGGGCCGACCTGGCCGAGCACCTCGACGCGCTGGCGGCGCTCTTCTTCGCCCGGCGGTTCGCGCTGACCCGCCCCTACGCCGACGTGCTCCCCGCCCTGGCCACGCTGCGACGCGACTTCCGGCTCGGCTACGCCACCAACGGCAACAGCCGCGCCGAACGCTGCGGGCTGGCCGGCGAGTTCGCCTTCGAGCGGTACGCCCACGACGACGGCCTGCCGAAGAAACCCGACCCCGGCTTCTACGCGGCGGTCGTCGAGGCCGCGGGCGTGCCGGCGGAGCAGATCGCGTACGTCGGAGACTCGCTCGCCCACGACGTGGCCGGCCCGCAGCGCGCCGGTCTGCGGGGGATCTGGCTCAACCGGCTCGGCCTCCCCTGCCGGCCCGGCATACGCCCCGACGCCGAGGTCACCGGTCTGGCGGCGCTCCCCGCCGCGCTGGCCGGGCTCCAGCTCAAAGCCGGATAAACGTCCAATCCGGACGCCCACCTGGCGGAACTCGCATCGGTGTTGTCTGATGTCTGCGCACGTCCCTCAACGAGAGGAATTGATGTGGTGAGCAAACGCTTCACCGCCGGGGCCGTCGCGACCGCGGCGACCCTGGCGCTCACGGTGACCGGACTCGTGGCTCCGGCCAACGCCGAGCCGACCAGCACCCGGACCTTCACCGTGGTCGCCGAGGACGGCGTCTCGGCGGACGCGGCCATCGCCGCGATCCGTTCCGCGGGCGGCACCGTGGTGTCCCGCACCGACGACGTCGGCCTGTTCCAGGTCACCAGCGACCGGGCCGACTTCGCCAGCCGGGCGACCGCCGCCGGAGAGCTGGTCGGCGCCGCCGAGCAGAAGGCCATCGGCCGCAAGCCGAAGCTGGACCGGGTCGAGCAGGAACACCTGCTGACCGAGGCCAAGGGCGCCGCCGCCAGGGGGCAGGGCAAGAAGCTCGACCCGCTGGACGACAAGCTCTGGGGCCTGGAGATGATCCGCGCCGACAAGGCCCGGAAGATCGAACCGGGTGACCGGCGGGTGACCGTCGCCATCCTGGACACGGGCGTCGACGCCAGCCAGCCGGACCTCGCGCCGAACTTCAACTGGTCGCTGTCGCGCAACTTCGCCCCGGACAAGACCGACGTCGACGGCCCCTGCGAGGTGGCGAGCTGCCTCGACCCGGTCGGCACCGACGACGGCGGACACGGCACGCACGTCGCCGGCACCATCGGCGCCGCCGCGAACGGCTTCGGCCTCTCCGGGGTCGCCCCGAACGTCTCGCTGGTCGAGCTCAAGGGTGGCCAGGACTCCGGCTACTTCTTCCTCGACCCGGTCGTCAACTCCCTGGTGTACGCCGGCAAGGCCGGCATCGACGTGGTCAACATGTCCTTCTACGTCGACCCGTGGCTCTACAACTGCACCGCCAACCCGGCCGACTCGCCCGAGGCGCAGGCCGAGCAGCGGGCCATCATCAAGGCCATGACGCGGGCCCTGAACTTCGCCCACCGCAAGGGCGTGACCCTGGTCGGCTCGCTCGGCAACAACCACGAGGACCTCGGTGCGCCCCGGACCGACGTCTCCAGCCCGGACTACGGCTCCCCGCCGTACCCGCGGCCGATCGACAACGACAGCTGCTGGGACCTGCCGGCCGAAGGGCCGCACGTCATCGGCGTGTCCGCCGTCGGCCCGTCCGGCAAGAAGTCCGACTACTCCAACTACGGCACCGAGCAGATCTCGGTCGCCGCACCGGGTGGCTGGTTCCGCGACGGCTTCGGCACCGACACCTACCGCACCGACGCCAACATGATCCTCTCCACGTACCCGAAGAAGGTGCTCCAGGAGGAGGGCTCGGTCGACGAGGACGGCAACATCGTGGCCGGCTTCGAGAACTCGGTCTTCAAGCAGTGCACCGCCGCCGGTGAGTGCGGGTACTACACCTACCTGCAGGGCACCTCGATGGCGTCGCCGCACGTCAGCGGCGTGGCCGGTCTGATCGTCAGCAAGTTCGGCAAGAAGCAGGGCCGCAACGGCTTCGGCCTGGCGCCGGACCTGGTGGAGCAGCACCTCTACCGGACCGCCGCCGAGCACGCCTGCCCGGAGCCGCGCCTGCAGTCCTACACCAACGAGGGCCGGTCGGCCGAGTTCGACGCGTACTGCGCCGGCTCGCTGAACTTCAACGGCTTCTACGGGTACGGCATCGTCGACGCGTACGCCGCGGTGAAGAGCCCGCTCAAGCCGCACATCCAGCCGTAACGCACCTCCCGTCGAGGGCCCGGGCGACAGCCGTCGCCCGGGCCCTTCGCCGTCCGGTCGCGCTCGGCAGCGGCGGGGTGGTCAGCGCCGCCAACCCCGGGCGACGAGGGCGGTTCGGATCTCGCGGAGGACCGCGGGGAAGTCGTGGCGGAGGCGGCGGCCGGTCACGTGCAGCACGATCCAGCCGGCGGCCACCAACTGGTTGAGTCGTCGTCGGTCGCGGTGCAACTGGTCGGAATCGGCGTGCCACTGGCCGTCGTACTCCACCGCCACCCGGAACTCCGGCCAGGCCAGGTCGGGGTGCAGGAGCAGGCCGGACGGCAACCGGACCGGATGCTGGGTGACCGGCCGGGGCAGACCACCGAGGACCAGCCGGACCCGCAGCTGCGACTCCGGTGGTGACTGCGCTCCCGCGTCGGCCAGGTCGAAGACCCGGGCGGCGCGTCGACCGCCCGGGCGGTGGGCCTGCCGGCTGGCGGTCTCGGCGAGGGCGTCCCGGGACGTCAGGCCCATACCCAGCAGAGTGTCGACGACGCCGACCGCCCGAACGGGCTCCAGCCAGGCGGCCGTCTCCCAGGCGGCCTGCGCCGGGTCCGACCGGGGGAGGGCGGCAGGGATCCGTGCCGTGCCGTCCACACCGAACCGGCCGGACGGAATCACCGCGTCGCTGGTGTGCACCCGAATGCCGCCGAGGGAGTCGAGGCGGACGGTTCGGGGCACCCGAACGTGCACGACGTCGTCGAATCCGGCGGCATGGGTGACGCCGTGCAGGTAGGCCGCGGACGGGCCGGCGATCACCGCCTCGGGTGGCAGACGGAGCATGGTGGCCTGGCAGGCCAGCGCGTGGTCCCGGTCGAGGCGGGCGTCGGCGTAGACGTCCTGGCGGACCCGGATCCAGGAGGCGCCGCGGAGCTGGTGCCGGGTGAGCAGGCCACGCCGTACCGCTTCCGAGCCGCGGAAGACCCGCCAGGCGAGCGCGGACGGGCGGTGAGGTGGTGGGGGCATGACAAGGAGCGTCGCCGCCGCCGCTCCTACTGCGACACCCCTGTGGACAACCAGGGCCGGCCGGGTACGCCCGCCCTGTGGACGACGCCCGCCAGCGCCGCATCCTGTGGTAGGCGCCCCCTGATCACCGGTCGTCCGGTTACCGGCCGTTCCGCAGCTGAGATCGACTCCGTTTCGCCGACATGGCGGGGACCCGTCACGTCCGACACCACAACCTCGGCGCAATGGAGTCGATCTTGCCGGCTCGGGGTGCGGGGAAGTCAGGAGAGGGCGGCGGCGATCGACTCGGCGGCGGCGAGCACCTGCGCGCCGACCGCGTCCGAGTCCAGCGGGGCCAACGCCACCACCCCGACGCTCGCCTCCAGGCCCGGCACCCCCAACACCGGCGCGGCCACCCCGTACGCCCCGGGTTGGAGCTCCCCGACGGTGCTCACCGGGTCGGCCACGCCCGACCGGCCGGCCAGGATCGCCCGGCCGGCCGCCCCGCGCTCCAGCGGGTGCCGCGCGCCCGTCCGGTACGCCACGTGGAACGACGTCCAGCTCGGCTCGACCACCGCCAGCGCCACCCCCTCGCCGCCCTCCACCACCGTGAGGTGCGCGGTCGCGCCGGCCTGCTCGGCCAGCCGGCGCAGCGCCGGCAGCGCCCCCTCGGCGAGCAGCGGCTGGGCCCGCCGGGCCAGGTGGAGCACGCCGGCCCCGAGGCGCAGCCGGCCCGCGCCGTCCCGGCGCAGCATCCCGTGCCCGGTCAGCGCCCCGACCAGCCGGTAGACGGCCGCCCGACCGATGCCCAGCCGGTTAGCCGCCTCGGTCACGGTCAGCCCGGCGGGCGCGTCGGCCACCAGATGCAGCAGGCGCAGGCCCCGGTCCAGGGTCTGCGCCGTCTCGCCGGCCCGGACCGCCGCGTCGCCGAGCGCCGGCCCGTCCCGTTCCGTCGCGCCGACCCCGACCCGGGCCGCCGCGTCGCCGGACTCGCCGGACCTCGCCGTCGTCTCCACAGCACGCAGCGTACGACCCGGCTCCGGGCGACCTGGGAATGCGTGGACGGCTACCCTTGTACGGTGACGCTACGCCTGTATGACACCGCCACCCGATCGGTGCGGGACTTCGTCCCGCGGGAAGCCGGCAAGGTGGGGGTCTACCTGTGTGGGCTCACCCTCCAGTCCCCACCGCACATCGGCCACCTTCGCTCCGGCGTCAACTACGACGTGCTGCGCCGCTGGCTGCTCGCCGCGGGCTACGAGGTCACCTTCGTCCGCAACCTGACCGACATCGACGACAAGATCCTGGTCAAGGCGCAGGAGCAGGGCCGGCCGTTCTGGTCGATCGCGTACGCCAACGAGCAGCTGCTCGCCAACTCGTACCGGGCGTTGAACGTGCTGCCGCCGACGTACGAGCCGCGCGCCACGGGGCACATCCCGGAGATGCACGAGCTGATCGCGAAGCTGATCGCCGACGGGTACGCCTACCCGGCCACCGACGGCTCCGGCGACGTCTACTTCGACGTGGCCTCCTGGCCGGCGTACGGGTCGTTGTCGGGCGCGTCGCCGGACGCGATGCAGTCGGCCGGCGACGCGCCGGACCGGGGCAAGCGGGACCCGCGCGACTTCGCCCTCTGGAAGGGCGTCAAGTCCGACGAGCCGGCCGACGCCTACTGGCCGTCGCCGTGGGGGCGGGGCCGGCCCGGCTGGCACATCGAGTGCTCGGCGATGTGCTGGCGCTACCTGGGCGCCGAGTTCGACATCCACGGCGGCGGGCTGGACCTGACCTTCCCGCACCACGAGAACGAGATCGCCCAGTCGCAGGCCGCCGGGCTGCCCTTCGCCCGCTACTGGGTGCACCACGGGCTGCTCGGCATCGGCGGCACCAAGATGGGCAAGTCGCTGGGGAACGCCCTCGACCTGGCGTACGTGGAGTCGCTCGGGGTGCGCCCGGTCGAGCTGCGCTACTACTACGCCGCCGCGCACTACCGCTCGCTGATCGACTACTCCGAGGAGGCCCTGCGCGACGCCGCGGTGGCGTACCGGCGCATCGAGGGCTTCGTGCTGCGGGCCGCCGAGCGGGTCGGCGCCGGTCAGCTCGGCGAGCTGCCCGCCGGCTTCGTCGCCGCGATGGACGACGACCTGAACACCTCGGCCGCCCTCGCCGTGCTCCAGGGGGTGCTCAGGGACGGCAACACCGCCCTGACCGACGGCGACGATGTGACCGTGCGCACGACCCTGGGGGCCGTACGGGCGATGCTGGATATCCTCGGCGTCGACCCCCTGGACCCCGCCTGGACCGGCGGTGGCCGCGCGGACGACCTGCGCGGCGTGGTGGACTCCCTGATCGCGCTGGCCCTGGAGCAGCGCGCGCAGGCTCGCAGCCGCAAGGACTGGGCCGCCGCGGACGCCGTACGCGACCAGTTGAAGCAGGCCGGCGTGGTGGTGGAGGACACCCCCCAGGGCCCCCGATGGACTATTGGAGAGCAGGACTGATGGCCGGCAACTCGCAGCGCCGTGGCCGGCGTCTGACCCCGAAGGCGGGCGCCCCGAAGGGCTCCGGCGGCAAGAACAAGGACGCTCTGGCCGGGCGGGGCAGGACCCTGCCCGCCGATGAGCGGCCGTGGCACAAGGCGTACTCGGGCACCGAGAAGCTGCCCCAGCGCACCGCCTGGAAGCAGGACAAGGAGCGTCGCGCGGCGGCCGAGGAGGGGCGTGCCCCCAAGATCGGCCAGCCGGGCTCGAAGGACACCACCTGGGGCAAGGGCGGTGGCCGGGGCGTTCCGGTCGGCCGGGGCGCCACCGGCGGCCGGGGCGGCAAGCCCACCGGCCGGACCGGTCCGCGGGTCGCGCCGGGACGCAAGTCCAACCCGGCCAAGGACAGCCCGGAGTTGCTGGTCGGCCGCAACCCGGTGCTGGAGTCGCTGCGCACGCAGGTGCCGGCGACCGCGCTCTACACCGCGCAGGGCATGGACGCCGACGACCGGGTCAACGAGATCATCCGTACGGCCGCCGACCGGGGCATCGCCATCCTGGAGGTCAGCCGGGCCGAGCTGGACCGGATGACCGGCGGGGTGCTGCACCAGGGCGTCGGTCTCCAGGTGCCGCCGTTCGCGTACGAGCCCTTCGAGGACATGCTGGCCGCGTCGGTGGAGCACACCGCCCCGCTGCTGGTGGCGCTGGACGGGGTCACCGACCCGCGTAACCTGGGCGCGGTGATCCGCTCCGCCGCCGCGTTCGGCGCGCAGGGCGTCTTCGTACCCGAGCGGCGGGCCGCCGGGATCACCGCGACCGCCTGGCGGACCTCCGCCGGCGCGGCCGCGCGGGTGCCCGTCGCCCAGGTCACCAACCTGACCAGGGCGTTGAAGGCCTGCCGGGACGCCGGCTTCATGGTGGTCGGCCTGGACGCCGACGGCGAGACCGACCTGTACGACCTGGAGGCCGCGGTCGGCCCGCTGGTCGTGGTCGTCGGCTCGGAGGGGCGCGGGCTGTCCCGGTTGGTCGGGGAGACCTGCGACCTGACCGTCAGCATCCCGATGATCTCCGACGTGGAGTCGCTCAACGCCAGCGTCGCCGCCGCCGTCACCCTCGCCGAGGTGTCCCGCCGCCGCGCCGCCGAGGGCTGACCGACCGGTTCACGCAGACGAAAGGGGCGGTCCGCCGTGGCGGACCGCCCCTTCGCTGTACGTCAGTTCAGGGCGTACGTCAGATGCGCTTGCCGGTGGTGGCGTGGAAGATGTGGCTCTGGCCGGCGCGCGGCTTGACGAACACGGTGTCACCCATGTTCGGCATGGTGCGCCGGTCGGTGCGGACGACGAAGCGCTCGTCGTGGCCCTCCAGCGCGGCGTGGCCGTAGACGTTGGCGTCCGAGCCGAGGTCTTCGACCAGCTCGACGACGACCGGCATGCCGCCCTCGGTCGGGCTGACCAGGTCGCAGTCCTCCGGACGGAAGCCCACGGTCACCTTGCCGTCGCCGCCCTCGGCGCGGGCCGCCTCGACCTGCTCGCGGGTCAGCGGGATGTGCATCTCGGCGAAGGCCGCGCCCTGGTCGTTCAGCGGCACGGTCTTGATGTTCATGGCGGGGGAGCCCATGAAGCCGGCGACGAAGACGTTGGCCGGGGTGTCGTAGAGCGCCCGCGGGGTGTCCACCTGCTGGAGGATGCCGTCGAGCATGACCGCCACCCGGTGGCCCATGGTCATCGCCTCGACCTGGTCGTGCGTGACGTAGACCGTGGTGATGCCGAGCTTGGCCTGCAGCGAGGCGATCTGGGTACGGGTCTGCACGCGGAGCTTGGCGTCGAGGTTCGACAGCGGCTCGTCCATGAGGAAGACCTGCGGCTCCCGGACGATCGCCCGGCCCATCGCGACCCGCTGGCGCTGACCACCGGAGAGCGCCTTCGGCTTGCGGTTGAGGTACTCCTCCAGCTGGAGCAGCCCGGCCGCCTCCTTGACCCGCCGGTCGATCTCGTCCTTCGGGGTCTTGCGCAGCTTCAGCGCGAACGCCATGTTCTCGTACACCGACATGTGCGGGTAGAGGGCGTAGTTCTGGAAGACCATCGCGATGTCGCGGGCCTTCGGGGGAAGGTGGGTGACGTCCCGGTCGTCGATGTAGATCGCGCCGTCGTCGACGTCCTCCAGGCCGGCGAGCATCCGCAGGCTGGTGGACTTGCCGCAACCCGACGGGCCGACCAGGACGAGGAACTCCCCGTCGCCGATCTGGAGGTCGAGCTGGTTCACCGCGGGGCGTTCGGTGCCCGGGTAGATCCGGGAGGCCTTCGCGTACGTGACCGTAGCCATGGTGGTGCGCTTCCTTTCACCGGCAGGAACGTGCCGGACGATCCGAGTGAAGGAGCCACCGGCACCGCGTCGGTGCCGGTCCGCGGACGGCGCAACCGGTCGGCCGGAGCCGGTGGGGGTGTCGCCCGCGTGACTGCACGGTAAACGCCTTTTCCGGGCCTGCCAAGACGGGGGACGCCGGAAGGGATGGACCGCATACGCATTCCGGTCAGTCGGGCACGGGCGGGCAGGAATCCCCTCGGCCGATCCTGCCCTTCGGCGTCGGTCGGTCGGCGAAGAGCGCCAACGATCGACGTTTTCCGTGCTCGGCGGCCTGCCGGGCGGGAATTCCGGACGCCAGTCGCTATGCTGACGTCGACACATGCGCCCCTGTAGCTCAGCTGGCCAGAGCACTCGCCTTGTAAGCGAGATGTCGCCGGTTCGATCCCGGCCGGGGGCTCCAACTCCACTACGCAGCTTCCACCGGGCGCTGCCGCGCGTGCTGTACCACTCTCGCTACCACCGGCTCTCCCCGTAAGGCGAGCACGGTGACCCGAGGGGCGAACATCATCGCGATCATCCAGAAGACGGCCGCGACGGATGCGATCGTTGCGATGGCCTTCGTTGGGAGCGAAGCCGCCCTCCACACGCTGCTGGGCAGCACGAATTGGCTGGCTGCCACCACCGCTATGACCATCGCAATGATCAGCACCGCCGTGAATCTCGACCGCCTCCTCGACGCCCGCCCTCAGGTCACACGCCTCTCGGGTACGAGATCATGACGAGTCTTGGTCGACCCGACTAGCCTCTCGGCCATGCCTCTGTCCGGCCGTGCGCGGCGGCGGGCCGCTCGGCTACCGCTGTGGCCCAGGTTCGCCATCGTCGGCGTCGTGGCGTCGACCGGGCTGCTCCTGGCCGGCCTCTTCGCCGATCTGGGACCGCCACCGCAGGCCGGCGAGCTGGTCCCCGGCACCGTGGTCTCCGTCGAGACCGACCGCGGCGGCCTGCCCGCCACAGCGCTGCTGGGGATCGAGACGGTAGACGGCCCGGTCCTGTGTGGCATCGGGCGGACGGCGTTTCCGGGAGAGCAGGTCCCGCCCCCGGGGACGCGGATGACCGTGGACCACACGCCCACCACGTGTGCCCCGGCCCCGGTATCGCGTGAGTTGCCCCGTTGGCTGCTGCTCTCGACCGGCGGTGGCGGACTGGCTCTGATGGTGGCCTACCTGTGGCTGGCCGGGCCGATCACCTGGGCTCGGTTCATGCCGGGATGGACCCGCGGCGGCGCCTGGCACGGGTGAGCAAGGCGCCCCGCTGCCGAGCCGTCGTGCCCCACCCGGGGCGAAGAATTGTGGGACGGTTGCGCCTACCGGACGGCGGGAGACGGGAGGAGACCCCGCGTGGACGAGACCGGTACGCCGCGGGTCGGCGGACAGGACCCGGAGGTGCGGTGCACGGAGAGCGGGCGGTTGCTGCTCCGCCGGCCCACGTCGGCTGACCTGCCGGACGTGTTCCGGATCCACGGCGATCCGCGGACCAACCAGTTCAACCCGGACGGCCCACACGTTGGCGTCGAGACCAGCGTGGCACTGCTCGATCAGTGGCTCGATCACTGGCGGACGCACGGGTTCGGATACTGGGCGGTGCAGCCCGTGAGTAGCGCGGAGGTCATCGGCTTTGCCGGGCTGCGCCACGGACGATGGCTCGGACGTTCCGTGCTGAACCTGTACTACCGCTTCGCGCCGCAGCACTGGGGCAGTGGCTACGCCACCGAGACGGCCCGGTACGCGGTCGCCTGGGCCGCGGCACACCAACCGGACCTGCCTGTGCTGGCCCGCACCACCGCCGACAACGTCCCGTCTTTGCGTACGGCGCTGGCAGCGGGCCTGGTACGGCGCCCGGACCTCGACGGGGCCGAGGGAGACGTACCGATGGTGGTGCTGGCATCGCGCTGACCGGTCCGGTCACCACCCCGCGACCTCATGATCGACATGGCCCAGGAGGACGTTCCGGAGGACGGCCGGCTGCTGAGGACGCTTGCCGACCACCATGACCTGACGTTCGGGGCGTGCGCGGCGGTGGTCGCGGCTTCCTCGAACCGGGCTCGCCACCGTTGGACCCACCCGCCCGATAACCTGGGCGGACGCGGGGGAGGCGAGGTCGATGAGTCGCGCGGTGGAGGAGTCCAACCGGGCGATGCTGCGCGCCCGGGACGCGATGGACCGGGCGTACGCCCAGCCGTTGGACATCCCGGCGCTGGCCCGGATCGCGCACGTCTCCCAGGCCCACTTCATCCGTACCTTCCGGGCCACCTTCGGTGAGACCCCGCACCGCTACCTGCAACGCCGTCGGGTGGAGCGGGCGATGTCCCTGCTGGTCGAGAGCGACCGGGACGTCACCGACATCTGCTTCGCGGTCGGCTTCAGCAGCCTCGGCACGTTCAGCCGGACGTTCCGGCAGATCGTCGGCGAGTCGCCGAGCGACTTCCGCCGGCGCCGGTCGGCCGCCGCCGCGCGCGTGCCCAGCTGCTTCACCAAGGCCTGGACCAGACCGAGCAGTTTCGGATAAGCGGCAGGTCACGTCCGACCTCTAGCGTCGTGGGCATGACGATGAACGCGATCAGCCGCTCCCAGATCTACGTCCTCGACCAGGACGAGGCCCTGGACTTCTACGTCGGCAAGCTCGGCATGGAGGTCAACACCGACCAGGACCTCGGCTTCATGCGCTGGCTCACGGTCAACCTCCCGGGCGACCGGGAGCGCGAGATCCTGCTGGAGAAGCCCGGACCGCCGGCGCTCGACCCGGCCACCGCCGAGCAGGTCCGCGAGCTGCTCACCAAGGGCGCGCTGGGCGGCTACCTCTTCATGACCACCGACGACGCCCACAAGACGTACGAGGATCTGGTCGCCAAGGGTGTGGAGATCACCGACGAGCCGATGGAGCGCCCGTACGGGATCGACTTCGGCATCCGCGACCCGTTCGGCAACAAGATCCGCATCGGCCAGATGTTCCCCCGGGCCTGATCGCCTTCGGCCTCGCGGTGTCCGCCGGCTGGGCCTGGGTCACCGCGACCTTCGTGGGAGCGCTGCGACGGTCGCCTCGCTGAGCGTGAGCGGGACGGCGGCGGCCGGGAGGCGCGGGTTAGCATCGCGCCTCCCGGCCACACGAGGAGACGACGATGGCCACGCGACTGCTCTATCTGGCTCGGCACGGCGAGCAGGACCGCCCGGAGGTCGAGTCGCCCGAGGTGGGTCTCTCGGAGCGGGGTCGCCGTCAGGCCACGCTGCTCGGCCAGCGGCTGCGGGCCGTACCGTTGCGCGCCGTCCACCACGGCCCGCTGCGCCGGGCCGCCGAGACCGCCGAGCTGGTCGCCGCGTCGCTGCCGAAGGTCCCGGTGTACGAGACCGAGCTGGCCGGCGCCCATCTCCCGCACGACACCGACCCGGCCGGCCTGCCCGTGGCGTACGCGAGCTTCCTGGCCCGCTTCTCGGCGCGCGAGCGGGTCGACGGGCCGCGACTGGCGGCGGAGGCCGTCGCCCGCTTCGCCACCGCCCCGGCGGAGGGTGACGTCCGCGAGTTGGTGATCACCCACAACTTCCTGATCGCCTGGCTGGTCCGGCATGCCCTCGACGCCCCGGAACGACGCTGGCTGGGGGTGAACCACCACAACGCCGGGCTGACCGTGATCCGCTACAGCTCGTCCGGGCCGCCCAACCTGGTCGCCTTCAACGACGTGGCGCACCTGCCGCCCGAGCTGCGCGGCACCGGGCTGCCCAGCGACTATCGGGTGTGACCGGCGCGCGGGGGTGAGGGTCGGGACGCGGGCGCCGTGGGCAGGCCGGCGAGCAACGTGTCGACGAGGGCGTCCGCGTCCGCCGCCGGAAACGGACGGTGGGTCACCACGGCCCGCAGCCAGACCGGTCCGAGCAGCAGGTCGGCCAGGAGCAGGTCGTCCACCGGTCCGCTCAGCTCGCCCCGGTCGCGGGCCCGGGCGGTGATCTCGGCGACGTGGGCGCAGTGCTGGCCGAGCAGTTCGTCGGCGAGCCGGGCCAGCTCCGGGTCGGCGCCGGTGTGCGCGAGCACGTCGGCGGCGAGCCGGCCCGGCCCCGCACCGAGGAAGGCCGCCTTGGCCCGGAGCAGCGTGACCAGGTCCCCGCGCAGGGTGCCGGTGTCCGGCACCGGCAGGTCCCGGGCGATGGCGTGCCGGAAGGTGGCGGCCACCAGCGCCGGCTTCGAGGGCCACCAGCGGTAGAGGGTGCTCTTGTTGACCCCGGAGCGGCGGGCCACCCCCTCGATGGTCAGCCCGGCGTACCCGTCGGTGTCGAGCAGGTCGAGCACGGCGGCGTGGATGGCGGCCGCGCCGCGCGGCCCGCGACCGGCCGTCGCCACGCCGGTCACCGGCCGACGCGGCGCAGCAGGCGCAGCGCCGTGGTCATCCGGCGGGTCCAGGCCGCGGTCTCCGCGCCCGGCCGGTGGTACGCCGGGGCGAGGTCCAGCCCGCGCTGCCGGGCGACGGTCTTGACCCGGGTGAAGCGGAGCAGCCCGTCGGCGCCGTGCCGGCCGCCGAGCCCGGAGTCCTTCCACCCGCCCATCGGCGCGTCGATGCTGCCCCAGACCGCGGAGTAGCCGTCGTCGACGTTGACGCTGCCCGCCTCGATCCGGGCGGCGACCGCCTCGCCGCGCGCGCCGGAGCCGCTGAACACGCTGGCGTTCAGGCCGTACGCGGTGTCGTTGGCCAGGGCGACCGCCTCGTCGTCGGTGTGGAACCGGTGGACGGCGACCACCGGCCCGAAGGTCTCCTCGGCGTACATCCGCATGCCGGGGGTGACACCGGTGAGCACGGTCGGCTCGAAGACGTACGGGCCGACGTCGGGTCGGTGCCGACCACCGGTGTGCACGGTGGCGCCGTGCTCGACGGCGTCCGCGACGTGCGCGGTGACCGTGTCGAGCTGGCGTGCGGAGGCCAGCGAGCCGAGGTCGGCGTCGAAGTCGCCGCCGATCCCCAGCCGCAGCGTCGCGGTACGCGCCACGAAGCGGCGCAGGAACTCGTCGTGCAGCCGGTCGGCGACGTACACCCGCTCGATGGAGACGCAGAGCTGCCCGGCGCTGGCGAAGCAGGCCCGGATCGTCCCCTCGACCGCCCGGTCGAGGTCGGCGTCGTCGAGCACCAGCAGCGGGTTCTTGCCGCCCAGCTCCAGCGACGCCGGGACCAGCCGGCGCGCGGCCTGGGCGGCGACCTCCCGGCCGACCCGGGTGGAGCCGGTGAAGCAGACCAGGTCGGCCCGCTCGGTTACCAGCGGACCGACGTCGGCGCCCTCGCCGGCGACGACCTGCCAGAGCGCGGCGGGCAACCCCGCCTCGACGGCCAGGGCGCGGACCCAGAGGGCGGTGAGCATGGTCGCCGGGTCGGGTCGGTGCACCACCGCGTTGCCCGCCATCAGGGCCGGCAGCACCTCGGCGGTGGCGAGCGAGAGCGGGTAGTTCCAGGGCGAGACGACGCCCACCACGCCGACCGGGAAGCGCAGCTCGCGGGTGCGGGTGAGCAGCGGCAGGGCACCGCCACGGCGGCGCGGGCGCAGCAGCCGGGCGGTGGCGCGGGCGTAGTAGCGGGCGGTGATCGCCACGTCGAGGATCTCCTCGACGGCGTGTCGCCGTGCCTTGCCGGCCTCCAGTTGGACCAGGTCGAGCCCGTCGGCCTGCCGGTCGAGCACGAGGTCGTGCAGCCGGAGGAGGACGGCGGCCCGGCGGGTCACCGGCAGCGCCGCCCAGGCCCGCTGCGCGCCGGCCGCGTCGGCGAACGCGGCGTCCACGTCGGCCGGGCCGCTCGACGGTACGACCACCGTCGCCGCGCCGGTCAGCGGCGAGGTGGCGGTGAAGGTGGGACCGGTCCCGCGTACCTGGTCGACCAGCGCATCCACCCCGGCGGGCAGCGCCGGCGGGGCGCCGCCGACGGCCGGGTTGCCGGGCGGGGCGGTCTGGGGGGTCAACGCGGCAGCGGTCATGCGGCCACGGTACGCAACGCAACGTCGCGTTGCAAAGTTTCGGGCTGAAGCAGCGGTGTCGATCAGAAGGAAGCGGGTCGCGTCCGGGGCGGCGGTGGGCGTCCGGGGCGGCGGTGCCGGTTGCCCCCCTTTCTCCCGCGCCACCCCTCGCGGGTGGTCGTCGGGCCCGCGCCGTTATGGTCGCCGGACCGGCGTCGGCGCGCGCCGACCGGCACGGAAGGGGTGGTGGCGGTGTCCGACGCGGGGTTGACCGTCGAGGTGACCGGCGCGGTGGCGACGGTGACGATCCGCAACCCGGCGCGGCGCAACGCGATGACCCCGGCGATGTGGCGGCAGCTGCCGGTGCTGCTGGACGGGCTGGAGGCCGACCCGACCGTGCGCGCCCTGGTGCTGACCGGTGCGGAGGGCACCTTCTGCGCGGGGGCGGACCTGGGCGATCTGGACGAGCTGCTGGAAGCCGGCGACGGCAGCATCGCGGTGGTCGCCGAGGAGCGGCTGGCCGCCTTCGCCAAGCCGACCGTCGCCGCGGTCGCCGGGCCCTGCGTGGGCGGCGGCTGCCAGCTCGCGGTCGCCTGCGACCTGCGCATCGCCGCCCCGGACGCCCGGTTCGGCGTGCCGCCGGCGCGGCTCGGGCTGGTCTACCCGGCTCCGACCACCCGCCGGCTGACCCAGCTGGTCGGCCCCGCCACCGCGAAGTTCCTGCTCTTCACCGCCGAGCTGATCGATGCCGAGCGGGCGTTGCGGGTCGGCCTCGTGGACGAGGTGGTCGACGATCTCACCGCCCGGGTGGACGCGATCACCGCCGCCATCGCGCAGCGCTCGCAGCTCAGCGTCGCCGCCGCCAAGGAGATCGTGGACGACCGGGCCGGGCCGGCCCGGATCGCCTGGTGGCACCGGAAGGTACGGGACAGCGGCGAGGCCCGCGAGGGCATCGCGGCCCACCGCGAGCGCCGAGCGCCCAACTTCGGCTGGACGCCGTCCGACCGGCCCTGAGCGCCCCCGCCCTGATCCACAGGTACGACCATCGCCCGCCGCGCTGCTTCATCCGCTCCTGATCGTGATCCCGTCCGGCGCAGGGGGCCGCCCCCGGCACCGTGGGACGTCTCTCGCGGACGCTTTGGAGCTGATGACGTGGACGAATCATCGTGTCGGTTCGGACGGGGGCGGCTCGGGCGCGGGTGGCGTCACCCTCCTGTGCTGATCCGGGTGCTTTGGAGCTGGTGACGTGGACGAATCGGCCTGCCGGCTCGGACCGGGCTGGCTCATGCGCGGTTGCCTTCACCCGCCTGCCCTATGCCGGGTGCTTTGGAGCTGATGACGATCGGTCTGCCGGCTCGGACCGTGCCGGCTCGGCACGGTGCCGTCACCGGCCTGCGCTGGAGCCCGCGGGCTGCCGACTCGTGGCGGGCCTGCGGCTTCGCGCGCTTGAGTCGTTTACGACATCAGGTCCAAAGCGTCGTCGACCCCCTCTTCCTCCGGCGCCGGTCCCGTCAGGGGCGGCACTGGCACCCGGCGTCATGCATGCGGAGGCTCAGCCCCCGGCCCGCCGAGCCGGCGGAGTCCAAGGCGCCAACGGGCCGGGACCCGCCGTGGTGCCCGGCGCACCGACAGCGGTCACCGGCCGTGATGCGCTGGACCGGCACGGGTCACCGGCACCGGCACCGGTCACCGACCCGTGCCGGGCTGGGTCGGCGCCGAAGCGGCACCGAGATCGGCACCGAGGCCGGCACGAGGCCGGCACCAGAAACGGGACCGGGGCCGGCGGGCGCCGCGCCGGAGGCGTACACCTCCGACGCGGCCCCCTGTGCCCGCCGGCCGGCTTGGTCACCGCCCGGCGAACGCGGCCCAGCTCGGCGTGACCGGCTCGCGGCGCAGCGGCATGCCCGCCTCTGCCGGCGTCCGGTCGCCCTTGCGCTGGTTGCAGGCGTAGCAGGCGGTGGTCGTGTTCTTCCAGGTGTTCCGGCCGCCGCGCGAGCGGGGCAGGATGTGGTCGATGGTGCTGCCCGGGCCGCCGCAGTAGGCGCAGCGGTGCCCGTCGCGGCGCAGCACGCCGGCCCGGGACCAGGCCGGTCCGGCGCTGAACCGCCAGCGGGTGACCACGTACCGGACGAGCCGGACGACCCTCGGCATCGGGAAGACGCCGATCACCTGGTCCGGCTCGGCCTCGTGGATCTCGGCGACCCGGCGGCACAGCATCCGGATCGCGTGCTGGACGGTGACCCGGTGCAGCGGGCCGAGGTCGGCGTTGATGACGAGGACGGCGTCCACCGGGCTCTCCCTTCACGATCGGCGGTGGACCGGCCCGGACAGCGAGAAGCCGCCCGGTCCGGTGCGGGACGGGCGGCTGCAACGCGTGCGGGCACGCGTCAGTCGGGCCTGTTGTCCCAGGGACCTTCGGCTCGGCGACCGTCCGACGGCAGCGTCGACCACGCGCACGTGACGTGCGACAACGGCATGACTGACTCCCGGCGGGCTGGTTGACCTTGCGCGATCACGGTAGGTCCACCCCGGAGAGAGGGGCAACGTATTTCGATTCGCCCTCGGCCCGGTCCGGGCGTCTCTGGCGCGCGGCGGGGCCGGCCGCCTGCGCGGCGGCGAGCGGCCTGTTGATCCGTACCGCCATCTGTGTGGTCAGCTCGCTGTCCAGCAGCGGCCGGTTGATCTCGGCGGCGACGGAGAGGGTCGGTCCGGAGACCGAGCGCCAGATGGCGGTCAGCCCGGCGCCCAGGCCGAGCAGGGCGACGGCCGCCCGGGTGGTGGGCGAGCCGGCCGCCGCGGCGGCACTGAGCCCGACGACCGCGCCGAGCACCACCAGCAGGGGTACGAGCACCGGCCAGAAGATTCCCCGGGCGGCCTGGACCACCAGTCGCCGGTCCCGGATGATCAGGTTGCGGGCGACGATCGCCCAGTTCTCCTCGTCGAGCAGGTCCCGCGGGTGCAGCCCACCGGTGAGCACCCCGCGCCACAGCTCACCCTGGTTGCGCAACTGGCGGGACAGCTCGGCCGGGTCGGCGCCCCCGACCCGGGTGACCGCCGTCGCCCACGCCGCCAGGGAGCGCCGCACCACCGCCGCGGAGTACGGGGGCAGCACGCTGGCCAGCTCGTCCAGCCAGCGGCTGATCTGCACGTGCCGGCCGCCGAAGCGCCGGGTCAGCTCGTCGGCGTCGCCCTCCCGTACGGTGTCGGCCAGCGAGCGGCCCAGCCGGTACGCCAGCCCCACCCGGTGGTTGGTGGCCGTCGCCCAGCCCAGCACGTCGACGTTCAACTCGTCCAGCGCGAGCAGCAGCCCGGTCACCTCGACGGGACGGTCGCCCTCGCCGAGGCGGTCGCGGGCGGTCGCGGTGGCGGGACCGGGTCGGTCGGTGCTGGTCAGCTGGGCGATCTGATCGAGGGCCACCTCCACCGCGTCGAGGTACATCCGCATCCGCTGCCGGCCCGGCATCTCCGTCAGGTTGGACAGCTTCGCGGGCGGGGTGACCGGGCGGTCGTCCCGGCCGGTCAGGTCGACGGTCCGCGCCCGGTGGTACGCGTCCGCCATCCACCAGCCCAGCCGCAGGGCGATGACGATGCACGCCCGCTCGTCACGGAGCAGCCCGTACGCGTCGTCGCGTCCGTCCTCGGTGCGGTCCGGTGCGGCGTCCACACCGGACCGGTGCAGTGGCGACACCCTCCTGACCTCCCGTGCCGGCTGCTCGCCGGCGTCGATCGACGTCAGTCGAGCGTAGAGCGGTCAGGCGGACAAAAGGGGCGATTCGCCGAAGATCGCGTCCCGGAGGTATCCCTCAGCGGCGGGCGAGCAGGCCGCGCGGGCGGACCGACCGGACCGGCTCGGCCGCCGCGCCCGCGGCGCGCAGGATGTGGTTGGCGGCCAGGATGCCGGTCGCCGCCGACCGCTCCATCAGCGCGCTCGGGAACTCCGTCCGGATTCCGTCGCCGGCCAGGTAGAGCCCGCCGGCGTCGGTGCGTACCCCCGGCCGGCCGGCGTGGCTGCCCGGGGTGAACGCCGGGGCCTGCGCCTCCACCCGGGCGCGCAGCTCGCGGACCCGCAGCCCGGCCGCCTCCGGCCAGAGCGTCGTCAGCTCGACCCGCATCCGCTCGGCCAGCTCCTCGGCGGGCACGCCCTCGTCACAGGCGTACGCGTGCAGCTCCACCACCGAGCCGCCGGTCCGCTCGGCCCACCGGCGGGAGGAGTTCTCCAGCCGGTGGTAGAGGGTCACCGAGTCCAGGGTGGGCTGCCGGGACACCCCGCTGAACACCGCCCGGTCGGCACGGACGTCCCCGTCCATCCAGTACCGCGCCACCGCGTACGGCGGACCGGCCCGGCCGAACGCGGGCATTCGCGCCACCAGCCGGGGCGCCGCCCCGCGCAGGCCGGGGGAGGCCGCGACCAGCGCGGCGAGCGCCGGCGGGTCGACCGCCAGTACGACGTGGCCGGCGGTGTACCCGGTGCCGTCGGCGGTGGTCACTCGCCAACCGTCCGGGGCACGGTCCAGCCGGGTGGCGGCGGCGCCGGTGACCACCCGGCCGCCGTGCTTCTCCACGTGCCGGGTCAGCGGCTGCCAGATCGCCGTGGCGTAGTCCTCGTCCGGGCAGTCGAAGGCCAGCCCCTCCGGGTTGCCCAGCAGGTAGAAGTGGAACTGGGCGATCATCTCGGCGGCGGACATCTCCGCCTCGTGGTTGAAGAACGAGTGGGAGAAGACCTCGAAGAGCATCGCCCGGGCCCGGTCCGGCAGCCGCAGCGAGGTGAGCAGCTCGTCGGCGGTGGTGGCGTCGAACTCGGCGTACGTGCGCTCCGGGTCGTAGGTGAGCAGCGGCAGCGCGGCGTCCCGGTCCATCCCGCGCAGGTCGGCCAGGCGCAGGCTGGGGCTGCGCAGCAGCAGGGTGAGCAGGTTCAGCGGCGGGGCCGGCGGCAGCTTGCCGAACTCCTCCGTCGGCCACTGCCCGCTCAGGATCGGGTAGCCGGGGATCGGCTTGAGGAAGCCCAACCCCGGGTCGACCCGGCGCAGGATCGACCGCCAGTTGTAGTACTGCCGGAAGAACGCGTGGAAGCCGTGCTCGTTGAACTGCGGGCCGTCGGCGAGCGCCTCCGGCCAGGCGCCCAGCCGGCCGCCCAACGTCGGCGCGGCCTCCAGCACGGTCACGTCCACCCCGCGCTCGGCCAGCACCACCGCCGCCGACACGCCGGCGATCCCGCCCCCCACCACCACCGCCGTGACCGGACGCGGCACGCGGGGGGCGCCGCCACCGCCCGGGTCCACCACGTGCTCGCGTACGCCGATGAGCCGACCCAGCAGTTGCGACAGCGCCATGTGCACCTTCCCCGCCCGAGGAAGTCCCAGTCTGCCGGAGATGTGACCGGAAGGACCCCGTCGACGGCCGGCAGCTCTCCCTCAGGGCAGGCAGCGGCGGGGGCGGTCGGAGGGAGGCCAGACGTACTCGAGGTCGGGTGGGACGTCGCCGAACTGGGGGCCGTAGTGGTCGGGATCCTTGCGCAGCAGCGAGGAGCGGTGACTCAGGTGCAGGTCCTCCCGGCCCAACCAGGGTGGCAGCTCGCCGGCCTCCGCCAGCTCCCGTTGGGTCCGGATCCGCTCGATCCCGCAGGCCGCGGCGAGGTCGGTGCTCATGGTCGCGGCGCAGGTGTCCGCCCGGCCCGGCTCGGACCAGACCGCGCACATGTCCAGCCCGTACCGGGTGAGCGCCTCCTCGTAGCCGGCCCACATCTTGACCGCCGGATGGTTGCGCCAGCCGTAGTTCGGCCGGGTCAGACCGCGCAGCACCTGGATCGTCTCCACCCGCTGCTTGCCCAGCCGCCGCTGGTCGAGCGCGCGGGCGCTGGCCAGGAAGTCCGGATACGGGAGGAACGTCTGCATGCCGGTGCTCTACCCGCCGTCGGCCCCGCCATGCCCCCCCATGATCGCCGGGCTGCGCGCGGCGCGACCGGCTGACTACCATCCGGTCATGGCCGAACCCCTGCGCGACCGTGCCCGGCGCGCGACCGGCTGGCGGCTGCGGATGAACGGCGACACCCGGGCGCACTACGTGATCTGCGGCAACGACCCGCTCGCCTACTGGGTGGTGCGGGCGCTGCTCGCCACCGAGCTGCCGCAGGGGCGGGTCCGGATCACCCTGGTCGTGCCGGAACGCCGCCGCTCCGACGGGCCGGACGGGCGCGACCTCGACGGTGTGCAGGTGGTCCGGGCCGACCGGCTGGACGAGGCGACGTTCCGCCGGGCCGGGCTGGCCGGCGCGGACGGCCTGGCGCTGCTGCACCAGGACGACGTCGGCAACATGCACGCCGCGCTCTGCGCGCAGGAGGTCGAACCCCGGCTGCGGCTGGTGGTACGGATGTTCAACACCAGCCTCGCCAACGGCCTGCGGCAGCTCTTCCCCGACTCGGCGGTGCTCTCGGACGCCTCGATGGCCGCCCCGGCCTTCGTCGCCGCCGCGCTCGGCGAGGTCGCCCCGACCCACTTCCGGCACGGCGGCCGCACCCTGTACGTGGCCCGGCGGGAGGACGTACGCCCCGGTGACGTCGTCAGCGGCCTGGCCGTCACCACGGACCCGGAGCTGGTCAGGGTGCTGCCGGCCGACGAGGCGGCGGCCGACGTGGTGCTCGCCGAGGCGACCGGGCAGCCGCCCGGGACGGAGCTGGCGGCCCGCCGCCTGGTCCGGGCGCGGCGCCGTCGGCAGCCGGTCGCGGTGCTGCTGCGGGCGGTCCGCAGCTTCGCCACCCGCAAGATCGGCATCGCGGTGCTCGCGCTGTTGGCGGTGATCGCCGTGCTCGGCTGGCTGAACGGCCGCGCGGCCGATGTCAGCTGGGCCGAGGCGCTCTACCTGACCCTGGTCACCACGCTCAGCGGCCAGGATCCCGACGTCACCAAGCCGGCCGCCGCGCAGGTCATGCAGGTGGTGCTCAACCTGGCCGGGCTGGCGCTGATCCCGCTGATCACCGCCGTGGTGGTCGACGGGATCGTCAACGCCCGGCTGGCCCTGCACACCGGCCGGATCCAGCCCGACCGGACCGGGCACGTCGTGGTGGTGGGGCTGGGCAACATCGGCACCCGGGTGATGGCGCAGCTGCGGGACTTCGGCGTCGAGGTGGTGGCGATCGACCGCACCGGGGAGGCGCGCGGCGCGGCGCTGGCCCGGCGGCTCGGGGTGCCGCTGATCGTCGGGGACGCCGCCCGGGAGGAGACGCTGCGGTCGGCCTCGGTGGAGAGTTGCCAGGCGCTGGTGGTGGTCTCCACCGACGACGGGGTCAACCTGCGGGCCGCGTTGAACGCCCGGGCGCTCAACGAGGAGGTGCGGGTGGTGCTGCGGCTCTTCGACGGGGACTTCGCCGAGCGGATCCAGAAGGCGTTCGGCATCGGCATCTCGCGCAGCGTGTCGTACCTGGCCGCACCGGCGTTCGCCGCCGCGCTGCTGGACCGGGCGGTGATCGCCACCATCCCGGTCGACCGGCACGCCCTGCTGGTGGTGGAGGTGCCGGTGGTGGCCGGAGCCCCGCTGGACGGCCGCCCGCTCGCCGCGGTGGCCCGCCCCGGCGAGGTCCGGCTGCTCGGGCACGCCCGGGCCGGGCAGAAGGTCGACTGGTCGGCCGACCCCCGCATGGTGATCACCGCAGGGGACCGGCTGACTGTGGTGGCCCGGCGCGCCGGGTTGAGCGCCCTGCTGCGGGAGACCGCCCCACCGGCGCCCCCGCCCCCGCCGGTGGCGCCCGGCGGCCCCCCGGCGCAGCGGACCGCCGACGAACAGTGACGCCGCGGAGGGTGCTCACGCGGCCGGTTCCGCCGGAGGTCACCGGGCGGGGCGGGCGTGGCGCAGGGCGTACCCGGCGGCGCCGAGGGCGAGTACGCCGAGACCGGTGAGCACGCTGGCCGGCGGCAGGTTCACGGCGAGCAGCAGGCAGCCGGCCAGCCCCAGCCCGGCGAGGAGCCGGACGGGCAGCTTGCGCGCCGGGTCACGGCCCAGCGTCAGCGCCGCCGCGTTGGTGATGGCGTAGTAGACCAGCACCGTGCAGCTGGAGAAGCCGATCGCCCCGCGCACGTCCCCGAGCGCGACCACCACGATCACCACGGTGGCCACCGCCAGTTCGGCGCGGTGCGGCACCCGGTGCACCGGGTGCACGGCGTCCAACGCCCCCGGCACGTCCCGCCGGCGGGCCATCGCCAGCAGGGTCCGGCCGACCCCGGCGAGCAGGGAGAGCAGCACACCGGTCACCGCCACGGTCGCGCCGGCCCGGACCACCCAGGCCAGGCCGGGCAGCCCGGCGGCGGTCACCACGTCGGCCAGGGGCGCGGCGGAGGCGGCCAGCCGGTCGGCCCCGAGCACGCCGACGGTGACCACACCGAGCACCAGGTAGACGGCGAGCACCACGCCCAGGGCGAGCGGCACCGCGCGGGGGATGGTCCGCTCCGGATCGCGTACCTCCTCACCGAGGGTGGCGATCCGGGCGTACCCGGCGAAGGCGAAGAAGAGCAGCCCGGCGGCGGTGAGCACCCCGCGGACGGTCCCGTCACCGCTGCCCAGCCGGTCGAGGGAGACCTCGCCGGCGGCGATCCCGGTCACCGCCACCAGGGCGAGCACGGCCAGCACCACCACGACCAGCGCCTTCGTCGCGGTGGCGGTCCGGGCGATGCCGCGCAGGTTCACCGCGGTCACCGCGAGCACCGCACCGGCCGCGACCGGCCGGGCCTGGCCCGGCCACAGGTACGCCCCGATGGTCAGGGCCATCGCCGCGCAGCTCGCCGTCTTGCCGACGACGAATCCCCAACCGGCCAGGAAGCCGGCGAACGGGCCGAGCCGTTCCCGCCCGTAGACGTACGTCCCGCCGGACTCGGGGTGGCGGGCGGCGAGCCGCGCCGAGCTGGTCGCGTTGCAGAAGGCGACGAAGCCGGCCAGGGCCAGCGCCACCAGCAGCCCGGCACCGCCGGCCGCCGCCGCGGCCGGGGCGAAGACCACGAAGACGCCCGCGCCGAGCATCGATCCCAGCCCGATGACCACCGCATCGGGTACGCCCAACCGCCGCGCCAGCCGCTCCACGTGCGCAGACCCTAGGGGTGCGAGATGAACGGCCGGTCACGCTCCCGCAACCTGCGCGGCAGCGGCACGTCGTCCCACGGCACCCGGTGCAGCAACCGGTCCAGCAGCAGCCCGAGCAGCAGCCCGGCGACCGAGTCGGTCAGCCAGTGCCAGCCCAGGTAGGTGGTGGTGCAGAGCACCACCGCCGGCGGTACCACCCGGACGACGGCGACCACCCGGCGCGGCATCTGCCGGCCGAAGCTGCGCAGCAGCGGCGCGAGCAGCAGGGCGATGACGCCGTACCAGACGATCGCGTTGGCCACGTGCCCCGACGGGTACGACTGCGCGAACCGCACCGGCAGCTCGTCCTGGAACAGCGGCAGGGTCTGTGCGGGCGGCAGGAAGGGCTCCTTGGTGCTGGCGCTGGGCGCCGGCCGGGCCGTCCACACCTTGAGCGGGCCGATGGTCAGGTAGGTCAGCGCGAAGGCGACCACCGGGGGCAGCACGGGGCGGACGGACCGGAGCCGGACGGCCAGCAGGACGCCAAGCCCCGCGGCGATCAGCGTCAGCGGTGTGCCCTGCCCCAGGTAGTTGAGGATCACCGCCGTCCACCGGGCGGCGGTGGGCCGGTGCGCGTCGGCCCAGTCGGCCACCGCGCGGTCGATGCCGAAGAGCTGGTCGGCGCTCAACGCGACGGTCAGCCCGACCAGGGCCGCCAGGAGCAGCAGATCGAACCACCAGCCGGCCGGGCGGACCGGTCGGAGCCGCGCTCTGCGCCGTACCGTCGTGGTTTCCCGCACCCGGCCACGCTACCGGCCGCGGTCGATGGCGGACCGGGACGGGGCCGGGGTGCCTGTGGGCCCAACCACGTAGAGCGGCGCTGCGCCGGGGGAGCGGTCACACTTGTCCCCGTGCGGATCACCTCGGCCCTCGTCGACCCGGCGCTGCTCGACCTTCCCTGGTCGACCCCGCTGGAGCAGTGGCCTGCCGAGCACCTGGTGGCCCTGCCGCAGGGCATCTCCCGGCACATCGTCCGGTTCGTCCGGCTCGGTGACTACGTGTACGCGTTCAAGGAGACCCGCGAGCGGATCGCCGAGCGGGAGTACGACCTGCTCCGGGCCCTGGAACGGATCGACTTCCCGTCGGTCGAGGCGGTGGCGGTGGTCGCCGACCGGCAGACCGAGGACGGGGAACCCCTCGAGTCGGTGCTGATCACCCGGCACCTCCAGTTCTCGCTGCCCTACCGGGCGCTCTTCTCGCACACCCTGCGTCCGGAGACGATGAGCCGGCTGCTCGACGCGCTCGCCGCCCTGATCGTCCGGATGCACCTGACCGGCTTCTTCTGGGGCGACTGCTCGCTGTCGAACACGTTGTTCCGCCGGGACGCCGGGGCGTTCGCCGCCTACCTGGTGGACGCCGAGACCGGTGCCCTGCACAGCTCCCTCTCCAACGGCCAGCGCGGCGAGGACCTGGAGATCGCCCGGGTGAACATCTTCGGTGAGGCGCTGGACCTCCAGGCGGCCGGGCTCCTGCACGAGTCGATCGACCCCGAGGTGGTCTGCGAGGAGGTCGTGCAGCGCTACGAGCGGCTCTGGCACGAGATCACCTACGAGCAGCAGGTCGAGCGGGAGGCCCGGCACGACATCGAGGGGCGGATCCGCCGTCTCAACGAGCTGGGCTTCGACGTCGCCGAGGTGGCCCTCTCCACGGTCGACAACGGGCGCTACCTGGTCCGGCCGAAGGTCGTCGACGCCGGCTACCACACCCGCCGGCTGCTCCGGCTGACCGGCCTCGACGCCGAGGAGAACCAGGCCCGCCGGCTCCTCAACGACCTGGACGCGTACCGGGTGGAGAGCGACCTGACCGACGAGCAGCAGGCCGCCCACCGCTGGCTGACCGAGGTCTTCGAGCCGGTGGTCCGGGCGGTGCCGGCACACCTGCGGCGCAAGCTGGAGCCGCAGGAGCTGTTCGCCCAGATAATCGAGCACAAGTGGCTGCTCTCCGAGCAGGCCGGTCGGGACGTCGGCATGGGACCGGCGGTGCAGTCGTTCCTGGCCGACGTGCTGGTGCACCGCCCCGACGAACAGGCCGTCCTCGGCGTCGAGGTCCCCAACGCCGGCTGACGCCCGACCCGGCCTCCCCGGCCTCCCGGCAGCTCCGCCTTCCCTGCCTCTTCCGCCTTCTCAAGCGGCTGAGGCTCCGCCTTCCCCGGCCGCTCCGGCCTGCTCTGCGGGTCCTGACCTGCTCTGCCGGTCCTGGTCCGCTCTGCCGGTCCTGGTCCGCTCTGCCGGTCCTGGTCCGCTCTGCCGGTCCTGGTCCGCTCTGCCGGTCCTGGTCCGCTCTGCCGGTCCTGGTCCGCTCTGCCGGTCCTGGTCCGCTCTGCCGGTCCAGGTCTGCCCTGCCGGTCCAGGTCTGCCCTGCCGGTCCTGGCCTGCCCTGCGGTCCTGGCCTGTCCGGTGCAGGGTGGCGGCTCGCAGACGCGGCCCGGGCCTCGACGCCGCGAGCGAACCCCTGGGCAGTGATGTGCGTCCTTTAGAGCTGATAGCACAAACGAATCACGTCGCGGCCGAGATGCAGGGACCGGAGCTACGGTCCGCCGACCGCCTGCCAGCAGCAGGTCCGATACCGAGGCGAACAGGTCAACTCCGAGGGCGTCCGAGCCCTGATCAGCTCAATGGCGTCAGACTGCCGTGGCAGCTGAGCGGACCGGGCGCGTAGAAGCCGAGGCTGACCAGCCTTGACTCGGTTACGTCATCAGCTCTAAAGGACGCCAAGAAGAAGTGCGACCTCCAAGAGCCTCGGGAGGCCGGGAGCCTCGGAGGGCCGGGAGCCTCGGAGGGCCGGGAGCCTCGGAGGGCCGGGAGCCTCGGAGGGCCGGGAGCCTCGGAGGGCCGGGAGCCTCGGAGGGCCGGGAGCCTCGGAGGGCCGGGAGCCTCGGGAGGCCGGGAGCCGGGAGCCGGGGAAGACTGGGAGCGCGGGAGGCTGGGAGCCGGGGGAGGCCGGAGCCGCGGGAGGTCCGGAGCCGCGCGAGCCCGGAGGCCCCGCGAGGCCGGAAGCCCCGGAGTCAGGGGGGCCGAAAGCGTCGCGGCCCGGGAGCTTCCGGGGCCCCCGGCCGCGAGTCGGCGTCGCGGGGGGCGACAGCGGGGGTCCGGAGCCGATCAGTCCAGCCAGGTGCCGCCGCGCATCACCCGGACCACGTTCAGCTCGTCGTCGAGTACGACCAGGTCCGCCCGGAGGCCGACCTGGAGCGCGCCCACCCGGTCGCCCAGGCCGATGGCCCGGGCCGGGGTGGTCGCCACCATGCGGACCGCGTCGGCGATCGGGATGCCGGCGTCCACCGCGTGGCGCAGCGCGGCGTCCATGGTGAGGGTGCTGCCGGCGATCGCGCCGTCGGAGGCCAGCCGGGCCACCCCGTCGGTCACGGTGACGGCCTGGCCGCCCAGCTCGTACTCACCGTCGGGCATGCCGGCGGCTGCCATCGCGTCGGTGATCAGCGCGGCCCGCTCCGGGCCGGCGACCGAGGTCGCGAAGGTGAGCATCCCGTCGTGCAGGTGCACGCCGTCGGCGACGAGCTCGCAGACCACGTTCGGGGCGTCCAGCAGGGCCACCACCGGGCCGGGCTCACGGTGGTGCACCGGGCGCATCCCGTTGAACAGGTGGGTACCGACGCTCGCGCCCGCCGCCACGGCGGCGCGGGTCTGGTCGTACGTGGCGTCGGTGTGCCCGACCGCGGCGACCACCCCGTGCGAGGTGAGCAGCTTGATCGCGTCCAGCGCGCCGTCCCGCTCCGGGGCCAGCGTCACCATCCGGACCGCGCCCCCACCCAGCTCGATCAGCTCGGCCAGCTCGTCGCTGGACGGGTCGCGGAGGAACTCCGGGTTCTGCGCTCCGCAGCGGGCCGCCGACAGGTACGGCCCTTCGAAGTGGATGCCGGCCAGCACTCCCTCGTGCCGCAGTGGCGCGTACGCGGAGGTGGCCGCCCGCATCAGCTCGAACGGTGAGCTGACCAGACTGGCCAGCAGGGTGGTGGTGCCGTGCCGCAGGTGGAACGCGGCTGCCTCGCGAGCCTGGCCGGCGTCCCCGGTGGTGAAGGTGTGCCCGCCACCGCCGTGGGTGTGCATGTCCACGAAGCCGGGCACGATCCAGTGGCCGTCCCGCTTCGCCGGGTACTCGGCGACCGCGCTGATCCGCTCACCGTCCAGCTCCACGCACCCCTGCCGGATAACGCCGGTCGGGGTCACCACCTTGCCGGTCACCCGAAGGGCCATCACTACTCCAGACTGTCGAGGGCGAGCAGGGCGGCGCCGAGGCTACCTGCCTCGTCGCCCAGGGCCGCCGCGACCAGCCGCGGCTCCCGGTGGAAAGTCATCCGCTCGCGCAGCGCCGCGCGCAGGGGGTCCAGCAGCTGCCCGCCGGCCCGAGCCAGGCCACCGCCGATCACGATCGTCTGGACGTCGAAGAGCGCCTGGCCGGTGGCGAGCCCGTCGGCGAGCGCCTCGACGGCCTCCCGCCACACCCGGCCGGCCAGCTCCTCGCCGGCCGCCGCCCGCGCGGCCACGTCCGCCGCGGTCACCACCCCGACCGCCGGCCTGGCGCCGTCGCTCGCGGCGTCGGCCCTGGACGCCTCGGCCAGTTCCGCGTAGCGGCGGGCGATGGCGGAGGCCGACGAGACGGCCTCCAGGCAGCCGGGACGGCCGCAGCCGCAGCGCGGTCCGCCGGGGCGTACCAGGATGTGGCCGATCTCCCCGGCGGCGCCGTGCGCGCCGGCGGCGGCCGACCCCGCGACGACGTGCGCGGCGGCGATGCCGGTGCCGATCGCGACGAAGAGGACGTGCGTGGTGCCGCGCCCGGCGCCGAGCCGGGCCTCGGCGAGACCGCCGACGCGCACGTCGTGGCCGAGCGCCGCCGGCAGCCCGAGCCGCGTGGCCGCCAGGTCCCGCAGGGGTACGTCCCGGAAGCCCACGTTCGCCGACCAGACCGCCGTGCCGGTGGCCTCGTCGACCACGCCCGGTACGGCGATGCCGCAGGCCACCGGGGTGAGCCCGTCGGCGCGGGCCTTGTCGGCCAGCCCCTCGGCGATGTCGAGGACGGTGTCGACCACGGCCGCCGGCCCGCGGGCGGCGCCGGTGGGGTGGCGTTCGGTGTGCACGACCTCGCCGCTCGGCCGGACCAGGGCGCACTTCATCCCGGTGCCGCCCACGTCGAGGGCGACGACGACGGCGTCACCGGCGCCGGTGGGGCCGTCGGTCACGCCAGCACCACGGAGCGGGTCAGGTGCCGGGGCGCGTCCGGGTCGAGGCCCCGGCTGGTGGCCAGCGCCACCGCGAAGCGCTGGGCCAGGATCAGGTCGGCCATCGGGTCGACCGGGGTACGTCCGGCCGCCCAGCTGCCCAGCACGGTGTGGCAGCCGTGGTGGCGGCTGTGCACGAAGGCCGCGCCGGTGGCCGCCACGTCCTCGGCCAGGCCGTCGGGCAGGGCGCCGAACGCCCAGACCAGGCGGCCCGGAGCGGCGATCGAGATGGGACCGTGCCGGTAGTCCATGGCGGGGTACGCCTCGGCCCAGAAGGTGGCCGCCTCGCGGCACTTCAGCGCCGCCTCCTGGGCCAGCCCGACGGTCCAGCCCCGGCCGAGGAAGGTGGCCTGCCCGATCGTGGCCGGGTCGATCGGCAGCGGGGCCCGGACGGCCACCTCGGCGTCGGCGGCGAGCGCCTCGACGTTGTCGCCCAGGTGGGCGCGGAGCAGCGCCAGCGACGTGGTGGCGAACCGGGTCTGCACCACCGACCGTTCGTCGGCGAAGGGCATGGTCACCGCCGCGTCGGCCAGGCCGACCGCCGGGGATCCGGGATCGCCGACCAGGACCGTGGTGGGCAGCTGTCCGCGCAGCGCGGCGAGCAGGTCGAGCACCTCGGTGGTGGTGCCGGAGCGGGTGATCGCGATCAGCCGGTCGTAGCGGCGGCCGGTGGGGAACTCGCTGGCCTGGAAGGCGTCGGTCTCGCCCTGGCCGGCGCGTTCGCGCAGCCCCGCGTACGCCATCGCCATGAACCACGACGTGCCGCAACCGACGACGGCGACCCGCTCGCCGGGGTGGGGAAGGTCGGCGGCGACGCCAGCGGCGAGCCGCGCCGCCTCCCGCCAGCAGTCGGGTTGGCTCGCGATCTCCGCGTCGACGTACGCCATGAGGACTCCTCGCACTGGCTGGCGATGCGCATTACGGCTCGTTAAAGCCGTCTTTCGCGCGTTATTCTGCGCGAACCCGGGTGGCTCTGGCAACCAGCCCCCAGATCGCGCAGGTCAGGGTTTTGCGCCTTCGTAGTTTCGCGCACTACTGTGCACGCAATCAATCACCGATCGTGCAGAGTCAACGGAGGCCCCCGCGGTGGACCGGTACGCCAGATGGAACGCTCTGCTCGAGATGCTGACCGACAGCGGCCGGGTCAGCGTCGAGGAGGCGGCCGAGCGGCTGGACGTCTCCCAGGCCACCATCCGGCGTGACTTCGACCAGCTCGCCCAGCAGCAGATGATCACGCGGACCCGGGGCGGCGCGGTCGCCAACGGCGTCTCGTACGACCTCCCGCTGCGCTACAAGACCGCCAAGCACTCCGCCGAGAAGCAGCGGATCGGCGCGGCCGCCGCGTCGCTGGTCTCCCCGGGCACGGTCGTGGGCCTCAACGGCGGCACCACCAGCACGGAGGTGGCCCGGGCGCTGGCCGTCCGCCCCGATCTGAACACCAGCGCCGAGGGCGCCCAGCTCACCGTCGTGACCAACGCCCTGAACATCGCCAACGAGCTGCTGGTCCGGTCCCGGATGAAGGTCGTGGTCGCCGGCGGGGTGGTCCGCCCCAAGTCGTTCGAGCTGGTCGGCCCGCTGGGCGGGGCGCTGCTGCGCGAGGTCACCCTGGACGTCGCCCTGCTCGGCGTGGACGCGGTCGATCCCCAGCTCGGCGCCGCCGCCCACCACGAGGGCGAGGCCGCGATGAACAACCTGATGGTGGCCCGGGCGAAGCGGGTGGTGATCATCGCCGACTCGTCCAAGCTGGGCGGTCACGCCTTCGCCCGGATCTGCCCGGTGGACCGGGTGGAGACCCTGGTGACGGACTCCGGCGCCGACCCCGCGGTCGTCGAGGCGTTCCGCGCCGCCGGGGTCACCGTCATCTGCGCCTGAGTACGTCGTTGCTATACGGTCGGTGACGATTTCCGAGCCGATGCATACCCGGTATTGCTCTGCTCTGTATACCGAGTATGGTGACCGCTGTCATGGAGTCCCATCGGGGAGGCGCAGCTTGTCGGCTGTCCTGGAGATCGAAGGTCTACGTAAGACGTACCGGAGTCGTCGGCGGGGCGTCCGCAACGCCCTCGACGGCTTCGACATGCGGGTCGAGGCGGGACAGGTGCACGGCTTCCTCGGCCCCAACGGGTCGGGCAAGACCACCACGCTGCGTACCCTGCTCGGGCTGATCCGGCCCGACGGCGGCCGGATGGCGATCCTCGGCCACGAGGTGCCGGCCGCGCTGCCCGTGGTGGCCGGTTCCGTCGGGGCGATCGTGGAGAGCCCCCAGTTCTTCCCGCACTTCACGGCCCGTGACACCCTGTCGCTGCTGGCCGGCGCCGGTGAGGTGCCCGCCGTCCGGGTCGACGAGGTGCTGGAGCTGGTCGGCCTGCGGGACCGCGCCAACGAGCGGGTCAAGACCTACTCGCTCGGCATGAAGCAGCGGCTCGCCGTCGCCTCGGCGCTGCTCAAGAACCCGCGGCTGCTGATCCTGGACGAGCCGGCCAACGGCCTCGACCCGGGCGGCATCCGGGAGATGCGCACGCTGATGCGCAACCTCGCGGAGTCCGGGATGACCGTGGTGCTCTCCAGCCACATCCTCGGCGAGATCCAGCTCATCTGCGACGAGGTCACCATCATCTCGCTGGGCCGCCGGGTCGCCTCCGGCCCGGTCGACCAGGTGCTCGCCGCGCACTCGCACGGCGGTGTACGCGTCCGCCTGGAGGCCGCCGAGGACCTGTCGGCCGCCGCCGAGCTGCTCGGGCGGGCCGGCGTGGTGGTGAGCCGCCACCCGGACCACCTGATGCTCGCCGGCATCGACAAGCCGGCCTCCGTCAGCCGGCTCCTCGCCGAGCAGCACCTCTACGTCAGCGAGCTCGCCCCGGTCGCGGTGGACCTGGAGAGCGTCTTCCTGGAGTTGACCGCCACCGCGCCGGTGCCCGGTCAGCACCGCCAGGTCGACCAGTCCACGAAGGTCGGTGAGCCGGGTCCGACCGGCGGCGCCGGAGGAGGTTGGGGCGCATGAGCCTGTACGTCACCGAGCTGCGGCGGCTCTTCAAGCGCCGGTTGACCCGGGTCATGCTGGTGCTGCTCGTCCTCGGGCTGGCCGGCATCGCCACCGCCTTCGCCTTCTCCAGCCAGAAGCTCTCCCCGAGCGTGGTGGCGGAGGCGCAGGCCCAGTCCGACGCCAACTACCAGCAGGCCCTCCGCGATTGGGAGAAGTCGGTCGCCGACTGCGACGCGGCCAAGGCCCGCGGTGAGCAGACCGACGAGAAGTACGGCCCGGAGTGCGGTCGGGAGTGGCAGCCGCAGCCGGAGATGTTCGACCCGAAGTGGCACATGCCGTACCAGTTCGACTTCCGCGCCGAGTTCGGCATCTTCGTCGCGGTCTTCGCCGGGGCGGTGGCGCTCTTCGCCTTCCTGGTGGGCGCCTCGTCCGTCGGGGCGGAGTGGAGCAGCGGCGGCATGATGAACCTGCTGCTGTGGCGGCCGAAACGGTTGACCGTGCTCGGCACGAAGCTGGCCGCCGTGCTCACCACGCTGCTCGGGGTGAGCGTGGTGCTCGGAGCGCTCTGGACCCTGGCCTTCTGGCTGATCGGCACCTACCGCGGCACCACCGCGAAGGTCACCGCCGGCGTCTGGCAGTCCGCCGGGCTGAGCGGCCTGCGGGCCGTGGGGCTGATCCTGGCGTTCGGCGCGGTCGCCTTCGCGCTGGCCTCCCTTGGCCGGCACACCGCGATGGCGCTCGGTGTCGCGGTCGGGCTCGGCGTGGTCAGCGAGATCGGCCTGCGGATCGCGATCGAGATCGCCGGGGTCCGGTTCGGGGAGCGCTACGTCCTCTCCACCTACGCGATGGCCTGGTTCGAGAAGCAGAAGAAGCTGATCGACTACCGGTCCTGCGACTTCGTGCAGGGGCAGTGCAACCCGAAGGAGATGCTGGTGACCTGGCAGGACTCCGCGGTGGTCTTCGGTGTCGGCACCGCCGTGGTGCTGGCCGCCGCCTTCTGGATGATGCGGCGACGGGACATCACCTGAGCCGGGGCCGCCCGGTTCGGGCGGCCTGACGGATGAGCGGGCCCGGGCACACCCGGGCCCGCTCGTCGTCCGCTGCGGGTGTCGTCGGGTCTGGTTAGGCTGGGAGTCCCCCGGTCGGCTCCGCTGCGCCGGCCGTCCGCCCTGCTGAGGAGCGCCATGCCGCCCGCCGACGCCGCCCCGGCCGCCGCCGACCGGTCCGAGCCGTCGCCGGGCCGGGTCGGCACCGACGGGTCGGCGAGCGCGGGGCGCACCGTCCCGCCGCCCCGCGTCGCACCGGAGGCGGGGCCGGTCCCCGCGTCGCCCCCGCGGGTCGGCGCGCCGCCGTCCTCGGCACCCGGTGTGCCGGCGCCCGCCACCTCGCCGGAGGAGGTCGCCGCCGGCCCCGCGGAGGTCGCCGCCGGCCCCGCGGCAGCCGCCGCCACCTCGCCGGACGCTCCGTCGCCGGTGGCCGGGGCGGACGAGCTGACCGAGCGGGAGCGGTCGATCCTCGCCTTCGAGCAGCAGTGGTGGAAGCACGCCGGGGCGAAGGAACAGGCCATCCGGGACACCTTCGGGCTCTCCGCCACCCGCTACTACCAGCTGCTCAACGCGCTGCTGGACCGTCCCGCCGCGCTGGCCGCGGAGCCGTTGCTGATCGGCCGGCTCCGCAGGCTGCGTTCCTCCCGGGCACGCAACCGCCGCCGCTGACCGACTGATCCGATCGCGGGTGGCGGGCATGGCCCCGGTCGGGCCGGGTAGCCGGCCGGCGGGCGAGGCGAAGGGGGCGGGCATGGCGGGACCGGAGGCGCGACACCCGGCGGGGCACACGGTGCGGACCGTCGGCGCGGCGTGGACGATGCGGGTCCGCTCCGCGTCGTCCCCGGCGCCGGGGCGGGAGAACGAGGACATGGTCTTCCGGTTCGGCCCGCTGGTCGGGGTGCTGGACGGGGCGACGGTGCCCGACGGGTTCGACACCGGGTGCGTGCACGGGCCGGCCTGGTTCGTCCGGCACCTGGCCGCCCGGATCGGCCTGGCGGTCGCCGCCCGGCCGACGTCCACCCTGGTCGGCAGCCTCGCGGCGGCGCTGCTGGCGGTACGCGCGGACCACGGTGCCGCGTGCGACCTGGACCATCCCGGCACCCCCTCCTCGACGGTCTGCCTGCTCCGGGAGGGCGAGGACGAGGTCGACTACCTGGTGCTCTGCGACAGTCCGTTGGTGCTGGACCGGGGCGGGCGGATCCAGGTGGTCTCGGACGACCGGCTGGACACGGCGCTGGCCGACCTGCGCCAGATCATGGCGACGCTGCCGGCCGGGGAGGCCGACCGGGCCACCCGGTTCCGGCAGGCGGTGGGGGTGCAGCGGGAGCGGATGAACCGGACCCACGGGTACTGGGTGGCCGCGGCCGACCCGGACGCCGCGTACCACGCGCTGACCGGCACGGTGCCGCTGCGTGGGCCGGACGCGCTCCGTCGGGCGGCGCTGCTCTCCGACGGCGCCTCCTGCGCCGTCGAGCAGTTCGGGCTCCTCGACTGGGCCGGCCTGCTCGACCTGGTCACCACGGAGGGCCCGGGTGCGCTGATCGACCGGGTGCGCACCGCGGAGCGGGAGCTGCCCGACCGGTTGCGTCGGCACAAGCGGGCCGACGACGCCTCCGTGGTGCTCTGCGAGTTCCTGTCCCACGACTGAGGCGCACCGGCGCGGACGGTCTCGGCCAGGGCCCGCCGGGACGCCGGCGGCAGGGGCGCGGCTGACAGCGGAGCGTGACGTGGAACACCCTCATGGCACGACCGGTTGGTCCCTTCGGCCGGATCGCCAGTCGCGGCCCGAAGGGCTGGACGAGGGCCGGTGAGGACGGCAGACTGCGGCACGTGGCAGGTGCGGTGCGGCTGGAGCCGGTGGACGAACGGAACCTGGAGGCGTTGCTCTCGGTAGCGGCGGCCGAGGCCGAGCCGGGTGACGTCATGCCCCCGGTCGAGGCGCCGGTCGGCTGGTCGCACGCCCGCCGCGAGGCGTTCCGGGACTACCACCGGGCCAGCTTCGCCGGCCTGGACGGCCCCACCCGCACCCGCATGTACGCGATCCTCGCCGGTGGCGAGGTGGTCGGCATGGTCCGGATGAGCCGGTGCGACGAGCCCGGGGTGGTGGAGACCGGGATGTGGCTCGGGCGGTCGGCCCGGGGTCAGGGCCTCGGCGTGGCGGCGCTGCGGGAGTTGCTGAACGAGGCGGCGGCGGCCGGCATGCACGCCGTGCTGGCCGAGACCACGCGGGACAACGCCGGTGCTGTCCAGGTATTGCGGAAGTGCGGCGCGAAATTGCTCGAAGATGGCGACGTGGTGCGTGCGGAAATCTGTCTGGACGCGACGCCTCCGGTGTTGTGAAACGGTGTTCTCCATTCTTTTGGTGATCTGTACCCGTCTCGGAACGGTCCTGCTCAGAGCTGTCCGTCTGTCCGAATAGCCCGCTTGGTGCGCGGCTGAAGACGCCATTCTCATTTGCCGTCGCGAGCCGGCGCGTAATTGCCGGTGCAGGTTTTGTGTATGAGGTCCGGGGTACCTCCGGCGGGGTCCGCCAATACGGGACACCCGATCGCAGGCCCGACATGCGCCGTTTCCCCGGTAGCGTTTTCCGGCCCTCCGTGGATCGGGTTCGACCCGTCCACCGGGGAGCGAAGGAGAACCGATGAAGAGCGGAATGCGGATCGGCCTGGCGGTCGGTGCCGGATACATCCTCGGGCGGCGCAGGAAGCTCCGTACCGCCCTCACCCTGGCCGCCGCGGTCGCGGCGGGCCGGGCCAGCCGCGAACCGGGCCACCTGCTCAAGCACGGTGGCCAGCTGCTCAGCTCGTCCCCCCAGTTGAGCAACCTGGCCAAGCTCGGCGGCCCGCTCGCCACGGCCGGCAGGGCCGCGGCGAGCGCGGCCGCCGGCAGCGGCATCGACGCGGTGAGCGGCCGCCTGCGCGACAGTGCCGACGCGCTCCGCCGCAGGTCCGGCGGCGGCGAGGGGCGGGCCCGCTCCGGTCCGGACGAGGAGCAGGAGCCGGACGACCAGCCGACCGCGGACGACCAGGACCGCGACGAGCGGCCGGACTCGACCCGACGGGGGCGGTGACCATGACCCCGAACCCCACCGGCGGTCTGGCCGACCGGGCGAAGGAGCAGCTCGGCGCGGACCTGAAGGATCTCGCCTCCGCGATCGGCGAGCGGGCCGTCTCGGTGGTCACCGAGCGGCTCACCGGCGCCACCGGGCGGCTGAGCGAGTACGCGAAGTCCGGCGGCGGTCCCGGCCTGATCGCCGCCGCCACCGGCGCGCAGCGGCTCGCCGAGGGCCACTCCCCGATGAAGGCCATGTTCCAGGCCGGCCTGGCCGGCGGTAAGGAGAAGCTGATGGCGGTGTTCGGCGGTGGCAAGGGTGGCCGGGGCGGCGGCAGGAAGCTCAAGGTCACCAACATCGTCGAGACGGTCGAGGTGGGCGTGCCGGTCCGGGTCGCCTACAACCAGTGGACCCAGTTCGGCGACTTCCCCAGCTTCATGAAGAAGGTCGAGCAGGCCGACTGCGAGTCGGACGAGAAGATGACCTGGAAGGCGAAGGTCTTCTGGTCGCACCGGACCTGGGAGTCGACCATCGTCCGGCAGATCCCGGACCAGTTGATCCACTGGCGGTCCAAGGGCGAGAAGGGCTCGGTGGACGGCACGGTCAGTTTCCACGAGCTCACCCCGGACCTGACCCGCATCCTGGTCGTCCTGGAGTACCACCCGCAGGGACTCTTCGAGCACACCGGCAACCTGTGGCGGGCCCAGGGCCGCCGGGCGCGGCTGGAGCTGAAGCACTTCGTCCGACACGTGATGACCCGGACCGTGCTCGACCCGGACGCCGTCGAGGGGTGGCGGGGCGAGATCGAGGACTCCCGGGTGGTCCGGGACCACGAGACCGCGCTCCGCGAGGAGCAGGAGGAGCGCGAGCAGCAGGGCCGGGGCGAGGAGCCCGAGGAGGAGCGCCGGCCCGCCGAGCGTGGCCGCCGTCGCCCGCCGGAGCGCCGCCGTCCCCCGGAGCAGGAGTACGACGCCTACCACGCGGGCGAGGACTACGACGAGGGGTACGACGAGGAGGAGCTCGAGGAGGAGCCGCCTCCGCCCCGGCGGCGTGAGCCGGAGCGGGCCCGTCGTCCCCAGCCGCGCCCCGATCGGGAGCCCCGTCCGGAGCGCGAGCCGCGGGAGGAGCCGCCGCGTCGCCCGGCCTCCCGGCGCGCCCCGGAGCCGCCCCGCCGGCCGGTGGTCCGTCGTCGGCGTGAGGAGCGGGACCAGTGAGCATCGCGACGACGAGCACCGGCGCGGGCGGCAGCGCCCTGGAACGGGGCGGTGGTGGCGGTGCCGGCGGCACCCTGGCCGACGTGGTGGAGACCGTGCTGGACAAGGGCGTGGTGATCGACGCCCAGGTCTCCGTCGCGGTGGTCGGCATCCAGTTGCTGGAGATCAACGCCCGGGTGGTGATCTCGAGCGTGGAGACCTACCTGCGGTTCGCGGAGGCGGTCGACCGGCTGAGCATCGTGCCGAAGGGCCAGAAGGGGCTGCCCGACCTGATCGGTGATGCCGCCGGCGGAGCGGCCAAGGGTAGGGCCGTCGCCGGTCTGGGCAAGGCCGCCCGGGAGATCAGCGGCGCGGTCGCCGACTCGCTCGCCGACCGGGAACCGGCGCGGGAACGCCGCCGCCGCCGGGACGAGGAGCGCTGAGATGACCGACCAGCGAGGACTCTTCCTGTACGGCATCGTGCCCTCCGACGTGGAGCCGACCCCGGACGCCGTCGGGGTCGGCGACCCGCCGGGGGAGGTGATCGCCGTCCAGCACGGCGAGCTGGCGGTGCTGGCCAGCGAGGTGGGGCTGGAGGAGCCGATCGGCCGGCCCGCCGACCTGACCGCGTACCAGACGTTGCTGGACGGGACGGCCGAGGTGGCGCCGGTGCTGCCGGTGCGGTTCGGCACGGTGGTCACCGGGGAGGACGCGGTGGCCGACCTGCTGGACGCGCACCACGACCAGTTCGCCGCCGCCCTCGACGAGTTCGAGGACCGGATCCAGTACACCGTCCACGGCCGCTTCGACGAGCAGGAGCTGATCAGTCGGCTGCTGGCCGAGAACCCGGCCGCGGCCGACCTCGCCGAACAGGTTCGGGGCCGGCCCGAGGCGGAGAGCCGGGAGCAGCGGATCCGCCTCGGCGAGATGATCAGCCAGGCGGTGGAGCTGAGCCGTGAGGCGGAGAACCGGCAGCTCGTCGAGGCGGCCGGCCGGTTCGCGGTGCGCGACGCGGCTCGCCCGCCGAGCCACGAGCTGGACGCGGTGAACGTGGCCTTCCTCGTGGCGGTCGACGACGAGGACGAGTTCGTGGGCGCGGTGGAGGAGTTCGCCGAGCAGCGCCGGGGGCTGGTCCGGATGCGGCTGCTCGGCCCGCTGGCCCCGTACGACTTCGTCAGCGCGCACCAGTTGGTGGACTGACCGTGGACATCCTCTGGTCGTTGCTGACCCTGCCGTACGCGCCGGTGCGCGGGCTGACCTCGGTGATCAAGGTGATCGCCCGGGAGGCGGAGTCCCGGCGGTACGACCCGGCCAACGTCCGGCGCGAGCTGGACGAGCTGGACCGGGCCGCGGCGGCCGGCGACATCACCGACGCCGAGCGGGACCGGGCCCAGCAGCAGGTGCTGGACCGGTTGACCGGCACGGTGGCCGGCTCGGCCCGCCCCGCCGTGGCGGCCGCGCCGGGCCGGCCGGACGAGACGGACCAGCCGGGCCGGGCGCGTACGGCCCGGCGTTCCGGAGCCGCCCGGTCCGCGCCCCGGAGACGACAGGCCGACCGGCGGGGTGACCCCCGCCGGCGGCGGGAGAGGTGAGGAGATGGCGCCAGGACGGACCCGGGCCGACGGTGACCGGCTGCGGGACCCCGAGCCGGAGGACCGCTACGACGAGGAGTACGCCGAGGGCGTCTCCGCCGCCGAGGCCGGCCGCGAGGGGCTGCGTCAGATCGTCGGGCTGACCGGCAAGGAGCCGCTCGGCATCACCTCGATCCAGGCCACCGACGAGGGGTGGCTGATCGGCGTCGAGGTGGTGGAGGACCACCGCATTCCCGCCTCGACCGACCTGCTCGGCCTCTACGAGGTGGAGCTCGACCTCGACGGTGGACTGCTCGGCTACCGCCGGACCCGGCGGTACCAGCGTGGCAAGGGGGAGGCGACCTGAGATGACGACCGCCCGCGCACCCTCGGTGGTGCAGAACTCCGGTCAGGTGCTGCCGGCCGGGAACGAGCCGGCGAACCTCGGCGACATCCTCGAACGGGTCCTCGACCGGGGCATCGTGATCGCCGGTGACATCCGGGTCAGCCTCCTCGACATCGAGCTGTTGACGTTGAAGCTGCGGCTGGTGATCGCCTCGGTGGACACCGCCCGGCAGCTCGGCATCGACTGGTGGGAGCACGATCCGTGGCTCAGCTCGAAGGCCACCCCACCGCTGGAGCCGGGGCCGCGCGATCCGGAGCAGGTCGAGGCCGAACGCCGGCCCCGGATCGCCCGCCGGGCCACCGCACGGGAGGAGTGGAATGAGTACGACAGCTGACCCGACGACCGTCGCGGTGGGCAGCTGGCTGCACGGCGTGGTCCGGGACGCCGACCCGGCGGCCCTGGCCGGGGTCGCCGGCATGGACGGCGGGCCGGTCCGCGCGGTCCGGGCGGCCGGCCTCGCCGCGGTGGTCAGCGCCGCCCCGCTGACCGAGTACGGCGAGGAAGCACTGCGCCGCAACCTGGAGGACCTGGCCTGGCTGGAGCGGGCCGCCCGGGCCCACCACGCGGTGGTGGACCTGCTCGCCCGGAGCGGGCCGGTGGTCCCGGCCCGGCTGGCCACCGTCCACCACGACGACACCCGGGTCGCCGCCATGCTCGCCGAGCGGCGGGCCGACCTGAGCGGCACGCTGGACCGGCTCACCGGCCGCGGCGAGTGGGGGGTCAAGGGGTACGTGCGACCGGGCGTCCCGCCCCGGGCCGAGGCGCCCGCCGCGTCGGGCGGGGCGGGCGCGGCGTACCTGCGGCGGCGCCGGGCCCAGCTCACCGCCCGCGACGAGGGGCAGCGGATCGCCGCCGAGGCGGCGGCTGCCGTGCACGAGGCCCTCGCCGGGTCCGCGGTGGCCGCCCGGCGGCACGCCCCGCAGGACCGTCGGCTCTCCGGAGCGCCGACCGCCATGGTGCTCAACGGGGCGTACCTGGTGGCCGGCGCCGCGGTCGAGGGCTTCGCCGCGTTGGTGGCGGAGCTGACCGACCGGCACCCGGAGCTGCGGCTGGAGCTGACCGGGCCGTGGCCCCCGTACTCCTTCGTGGACGGTCGGCGGGAGCCGGCCCGATGACCACCTCACTCGCCCCGAGCAGCGCCGACGGTCCGCTGGCCTACCGCCCGGTGGCCCTGGTCGACCTGCTCGACCGGGTGCTCGGCACCGGCGTGGTGATCACCGGCGACATCACCCTGGCCATCGCCGACATCGACCTGGTCCGCATCTCGTTGCGCGCGCTGGTCGCCTCCGTCGGCGCGCTCGGCCCACCCGAGCTGGGCGAGCTGCCCGGGGAGCCGGTGTGACCGCCCGGCGGGACGAGGCGGCGGAGCTGGCCGCGGCGCTCGGCGAGCCGCTCCGGCCGGCTCCCCGGGTGACCCCGCTGGACCGCCGGCTCGCCGTCGACCGGGACTCCGTCGAGCGGGGGCTGGCCAGCCTCGTGCTCACCGTCATCGAGCTGCTGCGTCAACTGATGGAGCGGCAGGCGCTGCGCCGGGTCGACGTCGGTGACCTCAGCGAGGAGCAGGTCGAGCGGATGGGCGCCACCCTGATGGCGCTGGAGGAGCAGATGACCGAGCTCCGCGAGTACTTCGGCCTGGCCCCGGAGGACCTGAACCTCGACCTCGGCCCCCTCGGCCCGCTCCTGCCCACCGACTGACCCGTCCGGCGGCGCCCACCCGACGCCGCCGGCCGGTCGGTCAGGCGGGGAGCCGGACGATGTCGTAGTCGGTGTCCGGGGTGGGTTCGGTGTCGAACCGGGCGTTGACCACGTACAGCCCGGAGCCGAAGAGGTCGCCGGTGGCGGGCACCCGCAGCCGGGGGTCGGTGCTCTCACGCTGGACGACCCCGCTGGTGAAGGACGGGTCGAGGCGCACCACCGCGACGAGGTTGGTCAGGTTGCGGATGACGTACAGGGTGCGACCGCGCAGCACCAGCCCGTCGGCCCGCCGCACCGAGTAGCCGCCCAGGTCGACGACCTGGCTGGCACCGGTGTCGGGGTCCACCCGTACCAGGCGGCCGGCGAGCATCTGCGCGACCAGCAGGTCGCCGTCGGGCAGCGCGACGATGCCGTTGGAGAACGCGCCCGGGTCGGCCGCCGGTCCCGACAGCGGCAGCACCTGGAAGTCCGTCGCCGCCGGGAGCCGGCCGCCCGGCCCCAGGGGTACGACGTACAGGACCGGGCGGGTGGAGTCGGTGAACCACACCGCCCGGGGGGTGATGACCAGGTCGTTGACCAGGCTGCCCGGCTCGTCGGTGAACTGGTAGTGGGCGAGGCGGGCGCCGGTGCGCGCGTCGTGGACGCTGGCCCCGCCGCCGGAGAAGTCGGCCGTCCAGAGCCGGTTGCGCGCGTCGACCTTCAGGCCGGCCCGGTCCGTGCCGGGCGTGCCGGGGATCAGTACCGACCCCCGCCCGGTGCGCAGGTCGCCGCGCCACACCGCGCCGTCGAGGATGGAGCTGACGTAGACGGTGCCGCCCCGGCCGATGGTGAGCCCCTCGGGGGCGAAGCCGTCCGGTAACGGGATCCGGGTGGGAAACGGTGCGGCCGGTGCGGCCGTCGCCGACCCGATCGGGGTGAGAACGGCCGTGGCCGTCATGACGAGTGAGACGAGGATCGAGGAAAACATCCTTCGCAAGGAGTCACCACCTGACGTCGTCGCGGATCACTCCAGTCGGGATCCGATGTGAGACGAGACGTGCTGGCCGGGACGGATGGTTGTCAGCGGCGGGAATGCTGCTCCGCGTACGCGGCCAGCCAGGCCACCTGCGCGGGGTCCAGGGACGGACGGACCCGGCGTCGCGCGGTCGCCACGTGCCCGGCGCCGACTGTGGCGGCGGTCAACGATTCCCGCATCGCGGCCAGCGCCGCCTCCCGGACCAGCGCCGCGCAGTCCGCCGCCGAGAAGCCGTCCAGCTCCGCGCCGAGCGCGCCCAGGTCCACGTCCGGCGCGAGCGGTACGGTCCGCGACGCGGCGCGCAGGATCTCCGCCCGGGCCGGACCGTCCGGCGGCGGCACGTAGACCAGCCGCTCCAGCCGGCCGGGGCGCAGCAGCGCCGGATCGACCAGGTCGGGCCGGTTCGTCGCGGCGACCACCACCACGTTGCGCAGCGCCTCCACCCCGTCCAGCTCGGTCAGCAGCGCGGCGACCACCCGGTCGGTCGTGCCCCCGTCGGTGGCCTGGCCGCGGATCGGCGCCAGCGCGTCGACCTCGTCCAGGAAGACCAGGGTGGGCGCCGCCTCCCGGGCCCGGCGGAACAGTTCACGGACCCCGCGTTCGCTCTCGCCGACCCACTTGGAGAGCAGCTCCGCGCCCTTGACGGAGAGCACGTTGGCCCGGCCCGACCCGGCCAGCGCGGTCACCAGGTACGTCTTGCCGCAGCCGGGCGGCCCGTAGAGCAGCACGCCCCTCGGTGGCTGCACACCCAGCCGGGCGAAGGTGTCCGGGTAGGTCAGCGGCCAGAGCACCGACTCGGTGAGGGTCTGCTTCACCTCGACCAGGTCGCCGACGTCGTCCAGGGTCACCGACGCCAGCTCCAGGGTGGACGCCGCCATGGTGGTCGGCCGGACCACCTCCAGCGCGGCGGCGAAATCGGACATCGCCACCGTCGGCGCCGGCGCCGACTTCTGCCGCAGCGCCGCCCGCACCCCGGCCTCGCGGACCAGCGCGGCCAGGTCGGCGGCGACGAAACCGGGGGTACGGCCGGCCACCTCGTCCAGCCGGACGTCCTCGGCCAACGGCACCTGCCGGGTCAGCACCGTCAACTGCTCCCGGCGCAGCGCCGGATCCGGCAGCGGGACGGTGATCCGCAGGGAGAGCAGGTCCGGGGCGCGCAGCGCCGGGTCGACCGCCTCGGGGCGGGAGGTGGTGCAGACGACGGCCGCCCCGCCGGAGCGGACCGTCTCGGCGAGCACCTGGCGGAACACGGTGGCCAGCGGTCCGGCGCCCTCGACCGGGGCGAGCGCCTCCACGTCGGTGACCAGCAGCACCGCCGGCCCGTCGGCGGTGACGTCGGCGGCGGCCTCGCGCAGCCGGCGGGCCGCCGCGTCGTTGTCCAGCGCGGCCAGCTCCGGTGCCCAGAGCGGGCGCACCCGGGCCCCGACGGCGGCGGCGACCGCCCGGACCAGCGCCGACTTGCCGGAGCCGGCCGGGCCGCTGAGCAGCACGCCGAGCGAGACCGTCGTGCCGAGCCGGCCGAGCACCTCCCGGTGGTGGAACCCGAGGTCGAGCAGCTCGGTCAGCTCCTCGGCCTGGGCCCGCAGCCCGGGCAGCTCGTCGACGCGCGGGGCGTCCTCGGGTGGCGGGTCGGCCCGGCCCGCGGTCGCGGTGCCGGCCGGGGCGGCGGCGGACCGGGCGTCGACACCGCCCGGCCGGACCCCGCGCACCGGGTCGGCGGGCGGGCCGGCCAACCGGCCGCGCACCGGCCCGGAGGAGCCGTGGGTCAGGGGACCGTGCTCCCAGCCGACCACGGTGTCCATGGTGACCAGCGCGCCGGTCTCCGGCTCGGCGTGCACCACGGTGAGCAGGGTGCTCGTCCAGGCGTACCCGACGGTGTTGGCCAGGCTGCGCCGGGCCGCCTCGACCAGGGCGCGTACCGAGGCGTCCGGCAGCACGTCCTGCGGGAGCAGGGAGACGTCGTCGCCGGTGGTGACGACCTTGCCCAGCAGGGCGAGCCGGAGCATCTCCGGGGAGACCGCGGCGACGACCTGCACCGGCCCGGTCAGGGTGACCCGGCGGGCGGGGGTGACCGGCGCGGGACCGACGGTCACCTCACCGCCGTCGCGCAGGCCGAGGTTGCCCAGCACCAGGTCGTCGGCGTAGAGCAGGGCGGTGCTCGCGCCCGGTCCGGCGGGCGCGACGATCCCGGCGGTCACCCGCCGCCCGGCCAGCCGGACCGGGTCGCCGGGGCGCAGCCCGAGCGCGGTCAGCACCTCCGGGTGCAGCCGGACGACGCCCCGTCGGGCGTCCAGCGCGGCCGGCCGCAGGCTCGCGACGAGGGTCAGCTCCGGTTCGGCCATCGCCCGACACTAGCGGCCCGGCGCACGGGCCGGCGCGGCGTACGGCTCACCGCTCGCCGGTGAGCAGGGACGGGTCGCGGCGGATCATCTCGGCCAGCCGGGCTGCGGGGTCCACGGGCGACCCGTCCGGCCCGGGCGTCCACGACGGCACGGTAAGGCCGGACAGCGGCCACGCCGGCGGCGGTGTGGCCGGGTGCTCCGGGCCGGCCGCCACCTCGGTGTCCGCCCAGTCGATCCGCACCGGGTACGTCCGCCCCTGGTGCTCCACCCGCAGCACGACCGCCAGCCCGGGATGGTCCGCGACCACCCGGCGGACCGCCTCGATGACCTCCTCGACCGGGTCCATCCCGCCCTCCGGCGGCTGGTCCGGCTGGAGGGCGCCCGGACTGGCCGGGTACCCGGGCCCGGCCGTCGGGTCCTGGCCGGCCCCGTCGCCCGGATCCGCGGCCCGTCGTCGCATCGCCTCCTCGCGACGGGCCATCCGGGCCAGTGTCTCGTCCAGACCACCTCTCATCACGTCCACCCCTTCCCGTGATACGGGTCGAACCGTCGATCGGTTCAGGTTCGTCTCTCCCGGGTGGCCCGGTCCAGCGCCCGGTCCAGGACGACCAGCAGGGCGTCCCGCACCGAGAGCCGGTCCCGGGCGTCGAACTGCACCAGCGGCACCTGATCGCCGATGGCCAGCGCCCACCGGATCGCGGCGAGGTCGTGCGCCAGCCGGCCGTCGAAGGCGTTCACCCCGACGACGAACGGCAGCCCTGCCCGTTCGAAGAAGTCGATGGCCGGGTAGCAGTCGTCGAGCCGGGAGCTGTCCACCACCACCAGCGCGCCGAGCGCGCCCCGGGCGAGGTCGTCCCACATGAACCCGAACCGGGACTGCCCGGGCGTGCCGAACAGGTAGAGCTTCAGGCTGCGGTCGATGGTGACGCAGCCGAAGTCCATCGCCACCGTGGTGGTGGTCTTCGTGCTCCGGGTGCCCGGGTCGTCGACGCCGATGCCGGCGCTGGTCATCTCCGCCTCGGTGGTCAGCGGGGCGATCTCGGAGATCGCACCGACCGTGGTGGTCTTGCCGACCCCGAAGCCACCCGCGACGAGGATCTTCACCGGGATCGGCGGCGCGGGCCGGGCGCCGGGTGCCGACGCGGCCTGCGGCGCCCCCGGCGGCCGGTACGGCGGCGGGCCGGGCAGCGGCGGGTAGGGCGGCGGGCCGGGCGGGGGCATCACGGGGCCACCCGCCGCCGGGCTGCCGTAGCGGGCGGATGCGCTGTTCGAGGAGAGCCCGCCCGACGGGGCGACCGGCCATTCAGGAGATCGCACGGAGTCCATCAATCACTCGAAGGATGAGGTCGGGGTCGAGCGCGTCCTCGACGTCCCCGACGTGCACGTCGAGGTGGCCGGCGGCCCGCAGGTCGCCGACCAGGACCCGGGTCACGCCGAAGTGCATCCGCATCCGGGCGGAGATCTCCGCGACGGAGATCGGCTCACCGCAGAGCGCGATGATGGCCTGCAGCTCCGGGGCGAGCCGGGCCGGCGTGGCGGTCCACGGACCGGTCGTGGGCCGGGCGGTCACCTGGGTCTCCAGGCCGATCGCCGGGTCCGCGCCGGAGACCCGTCCGGCGGTGAGCACGAAGGGGCGCGGCCCCGCCGGGTGGGCGGCCTCCGGTTCGGCCCCGACCGCCGGTGCCGGGGGCGCCGGCGACGGGTCCTCGCCGGGCGGTGGTGGCGTCCGCAGGTAGGGCCGGATCCGGACCAGCGGGTCCGGTCCCGGTTCCTCGCCGACGGCCTCGGGAGTCACTGCTGAACGGCGTTCTTCAGCTCGGCGATCAGTCTCGGGCTGAGCGCGCCACCGGCCCGGCCGGCGAAGAGGGTCATCTCGTACGCGACCGTGCCCAGGTTGGCCGACCGGTTGGCGACCACGCCGAGCACCGAGCCGCTGCTGATCGCGCTGATCAGCAGGTACCCGTCGGCCATGTCGACGATCACCCGGTTGAGCCCGCCGAGGGCGTACCAGCTGGCCGCGCCGCCGGCCAGGCTGGTCATGCCGGAGACCACGGCGGCGAGCCGTTCGGCGTTCGAGCGGTCCTTGATCGCCGACATGGCCATCAGCAACCCGTCCGACGAGACGGCGATCGCCTCCATGACCCCGGCCGTGCTGGAGGTGAACGAGTCCAGCAGCCAGTTGAAGGTCCGTGCCTCCGGGCTGAGCTCGTGACCGGCGTGGGTCGGGTGGTCGACGTTGTCGTGCAGGAAGGGGCTGGTCACCGTGATGATCCCTCTTCGTCTTGGCGGTGGTCTGGACGGACTTCGCGCAGGGCACGGGCGACGCCCGCCTCGAAATCGGTGATGAGGTCGCGCACCTCGGCCGGGTCGCCGGGATGCGGACTGGTCGTCACCGGACGTGCCGGGCTCACGCTCAGGTTCGCACCCGGCACGCGCCGGCTCAACCGGGGCCGGTCCGAGGTCGCGGCGAGGTCGACCGGTCGCCCGGAGGGCTGGTCCTGCTCGGCGCGCCGTACCCCGGACTGGAACTGCTCGACCAGGGCGCGGGCGGCCTCCGGGTCGGCGCCGGAGGCGTCGACCGGGCCGGTCGGCGGCGCGGTCGCCGGCAGGCTCGCGCCGGGCACCCGCTGCCGGATGGTCGGTGCGGCGGCGACCGGCGGCCAGTCCGGCGGGGCGGCCGGTCCGACCAGCGACGGGTACCCGGCCGGCGGCGCCGACCCGGCGACCGGTGTGGCCGGGGCCGGGGCCGGGCCGGTCGGCGGGAACGACGGTGGGGCGACCGGGGCCGGTGGCGCCGGCGGGGCGGTGGGTGCCCAGCCGGCCACCGGGGGCCGAGGTCCGGCCGGTGCCGGCGCGTCCGGGGCGTCGTCGGCACGGCGACGCCGGGGCAGTCCCGCGCCGGTGACCGGCCCGTCCGGAACGGCCGGGGCCGCGACCTGCGGGGCGGTGCTCCCGGCGGGCACGGTCGGCTGTCCGGTGCCCGAACCGAAGGCGTCCCAGGACGGCCCGGCGGCCATCGTGCGGGTGGCCCGGGTCAGCAGCGCCGGGTCGAAGCCGGCGTCGGCCAGTTGGGCGCCGGCCCGGTGTTCGGGCATCGCGGTCGGTGTCCGGCCCGGCCGGCCCGCGTCGAACGCGCCGGCCGAGCGCTGGTCCCGGGCCGGCCCGGCGGTCCGGGCCACGGTCACCCCGGCCGGATCGGCGCGCTGGGCGACCAGCAGCGCGTGCGGCACCTCCAGCCGGGCGGTCACCCCGCCGCCGGCGGTGGGGACCAGGTCCACCGTCCAGCCGTGCCGGCGGGCCAGCCGGCCCACCACGAAGAGCCCGAGCACCTCGGTCGGGGCCAGGTCCAGCCGCTCCCGCCGGGTCAGCCGGACGTTCTCCTCGGCCAGCCGCTCCTCGGTCATCCCGATGCCCTGGTCCACCACGGAGAGCCGGGCGCCGGTCCCGGTCAGCTCGCCGGAGACCACCACCCGGGTGTGCGGCGGCGAGAACGCCGTCGCGTTCTCCATCAGCTCGGCCAGGGCCAGCACCAGGTCGCCGACGGTGGCCGGCGCGGCCGAGACGCCCGGCGGCACCTGCACGTCCACCCGGGTGAAGTCCTCGATCTCGCCGAGCGCCAACCGCACCACGTCGGCGAGCGGCACCGGGGCGACGTGCCCGTCGCTCCCGGTCGAGCCGGAGAGCACCACCAGGCTGCCGGCGTTGCGGCGCAGCCGGCTGGAGATGTGGTCGAGCCGGTAGAGGTCCTCCAGCCGGCCCGGGTCGGTCTCCTGCCGCTCCAACCGGTCGATCAGCGCGATCTGCCGGCCGACCAGGTTCTGGGTACGGCGACCGACGTGCCCGAACATCTGCGCCACGTTGCGCCGGCCGGCCACCTGCCGTTCGACCAGCCGGGCGGCGGTGCGCTGCACCCGGTCGAAGGCCCGGGCCAGGTCGCCGATCTCGTCGCGGGCCCGGACGTCGACCGGGTCGAGGCGGACCGGTCGGCCGGCCTCGGTCTCGTCATCGGCGACCCGGACCAGTTCGGCCTCGGCGACCCGGGCGACCCGGTCGGCCGAGCGGGTGAGTCGGGTCAGCGGCCGGGCCACCGTACGGGCCACCGCGAAGCTGAGTACCAGCACGGTCAGCAGGATCAGGGTGGCCGCCCCGCCGACCAGCCAGGCCGTGGTGAGCGCCCACCGCTTGTTGGCGTTGGTCTCCGCGATGACGTCGGCGACGACCTTCTTCTCCACGAACTGGCCGAGCGTGATCATCGAGCGGACCGAGGGGAAGAGCACGTCCAGCGGGACGTTCGCGATGGCGGCGACCGGATCCTTGACGCTGTCGATGAGGAACGTCGGGCTGGTCCGGGCGGCCACCGCCGCGTCGTCCAGGAGAGCCAACTGGTACTGCTCCGGGGTGGCCAGGCTGCGGAACCGGATGTTGTCCACCTGGAGCGCGGCCATGCAGGCGATGTAGGCGGCGGAGGCCCTCGGGTCGCTGGTCGCCTTCACCAGGACGATCAGGGTGGCGCAGGCGCCCAGCCCCTCGTCGGCCCGCATCACCGCGTCCAGCGCCAGCACCTGGCGTCCGGCGGAGGTGCTGGTGTCCACCTCGAACGGCAGCCGCAGCGCGTCGATCAGGGCCATGTCGATCGGGCCGTACAGGTCCATGACCTGGGACGGGGTGGCCGCCCGGGCGAGCACCAGGGTGCGCAGGTCGGTCAGCTTGCCGACCCCGTCGAGGGCGGTCGCGACGCGGGGCGGCAGGTCGGCGCCGAACTCGGCCCGCAGGTCGGCGATCCGGTCGTCCACCGCCGTCGACTTCTGGATCAGCTCGGTGGGCTCGACCCGGCCGAGCAGCAGACCCACCGAGAGGACGCGCTCCTGCTGGAGGTCCTGGACGAGGCTGCCGATCCGGCTGGCGAGCCGTACGGTCTCGGCGGTGTCGCCCGCCCGCTGGGCGGCGGCGACCCGGTCGAGCACCACCGGCACGGCCAGCCCGACCATGCTGAGCAACGGGATGACCACCAGTAGGGCGAGCTTGCCTCGGATCCGGAGCCTAGCGAGCAGCATCGAACGGCCCCCAGCGTTCGCTGCCGGCGTCCCGACCCGTGCCGACCGGCTGGGGCAGCCGGTGGTCCTCGGACCTGCCACGCTCCGCCGGCCGGGGCGGCTGCCAGCCGCTCGACCCGGGCAGCGCGCCGGACTCGGCCGCGCGCTGGGCCTCGGCGGCGCGCCGCTGGGCCCGCCGGAACGCGGCCACCAGCACGCCGATCAGGATCAGGACGAGCAGCACGGCGGTCGCGGCGGCGCCGGCTGCCAGCCGGCGGTCGCGGTCGTAGGAGTCGATCCGTTCGGTCAGCAGCGAGTCGAGCTGGTCGAGGATGACCGGCTGGAGCAGCTTGGCCGCGGACTGCGCGTTGAGCCGGGCGCCGGCGACCTGCGCGGGGTCGCTGAGGCCGGTCTTCGCCGCGGCGGCCGGGGCCGAGTAGGCGGCGAGCGCCTCGACGGCGCGCTGGTAGGTGTCGAGCGGGGTGAGCACGTTCGGGCCGAGTTCGGTGCTCTCGGAGCTGTCCACCGCCGCGCGCAGGTCGGCCACCAGGTCGCCGGCCGAGGCGAGCGCGGCGACCCGCAGTTCGGCCAGTTCGCCCTGGGTGCGGGCCCGCTCGGTGGCGGGGCGGGCGGCGCCGAGCGCGGAGAGGTCGGCGAGCCGCCCGGCGGCCACCATGGCGGTCGGCAGGTCCCGACCGATGCCGTCCTGGAGGAAGAAGGAGTCCTGCTGCGGGTCGCGGACCAGCCCGGAGGCCTCCCGTACCTTGCGGTGCAGGGCCAGCAGCAGGTCGGTGACCTCCCCGTAGGCGGTGAAGGCGGCCTCCGGGTCGTTGAGCGTCCGGTTGGGCAGCGCCTCCAGCTTGGCGCGCAGCCCGGCCCACCGTTCGCGGCTGCGCAGCTCGTCGCCGATCCGGGCGTCCACCCGGGCGGCGTCCTGCACCGCCCGGTCCAGCGCCTCGCGCGCCGGGGCACGGCCGGTGACGGCAGCGGACTGGGCGTCGACCAGGGCCTCCGTGACCGGGCCGAGGACCCGCAGGTACTCGACGCCGAGCCGCTCGCGCACCGCCAGGTCCCGGTCGTCGCCGGTGAGCCGGTGGGTCTGCGCGAACAGGAATCCCACCGGCGCGAGCAGCGCCACGACGAGCAGCAGCGGCAGCACGCGGCCCGGTGCGGAGGGCCGCCGACGGACCCGCTGCGCGGGGACTGTCATGGTCTTTCTCCTCCGGCGACGGCGGGGGAAGTGTCCGGTGCCGGGGGTCGCCTGTGGAGTCCCGTACACCGGACCGGAAAACTAACCGACCGGCGTGGGCGTGGAACCGCCATTGACGAGTCAGTTTTGTGTCACTACGAGCTATGTCACATGTCGTTGACCTTGTCGACACACAAAGTGTCGCGGGCGGAACGTGATGGAGTGATCGGAGGCGATATCGGCCGAAGATCGGAATTCACGTGATGCGAAGTCGTTTCGCCCCCGCTGGTCTGGACGAACCGCGGTCGACGGCCACCGCGCACCGATCGGACCGACCGGACGGACGTACGGTGGATCCCAGGCAACACTCAGGATCCACGCCGTACCGTGACCCGCATGAGATCGCCGTCGTCGGCCGCCGTCCGGCGCCTCCTGGCCGGCCCGCGCCGGATCGTGACCGCGTCGCTGGTCGCCATCCTGCTGGTCGCCGCCGTCATCTGGGCGGCCCGGCCCGACCAGCCGGGCTTCCGGACCGAGTCCGCGATGGTCACCGTCCGATCCGGACCGACCGGCGACCAACCGGTCGACCTGGACACCACGCTCTGGCTGCCCGAGGACGCCTCGGCCGACCGGAAGGTGCCGGCGGTGCTGCTGGCGCACGGCTTTGGCGGCACCAAGGACTCGGTGCGCTCCGACGCCGACGAGCTGGTGAACCGCGGCTACGCGGTGCTGACCTGGACGGCCCGCGGCTTCGGCCGCAGCGGCGGACAGATCCACCTCGACGACCCCGACCACGAGGTCCGGGACGCGCAACGCCTGCTGGACCGGCTCGCCGCCCGGCCGGAGATCCGCACCGACGCCGCCGGTGACCCCCGGGTCGGCGTGGTCGGCGGCTCCTACGGCGGCGGCCTGGCCCTGCTGCTGGCCGCGCAGGACCAGCGGGTCGACGCGATCGTCCCGATGATCACCTGGAACGACCTGGCCCGCTCCTTCCTGCCGGAGAGCACCGGACGACCGGCCACCGACGGCGTGTTCAAGAAGGGCTGGGCCGGCCTCTTCTTCGGCGGGGGCGGCAACGCCGGCTCCGGACCGGCCGGCATCGCCGGCGTCCCCTCCGCCCAGCCGCAGGGGGCGCCCGCGTCGGCCGGCCCGGCCAGCCCGGCGCCGGGTGCCGGGCCGGGCACCGGTCCCGGGTACGCACCCGCCGGGGCCGCGGACCCGTCCTGCGGCCGGTTCGCCGCCGACGTCTGCGCCGCGTACCTGCGGATCGCCACCACCGGCCGGGCCGACCAGGCCGCCGTGGACCGGCTGCGCCGCTCCAGCCCGGCCGGCGTCCTCGACCGGATCAAGGCGCCGACCCTGCTGGTGCAGGGGGAGGCGGACAGCCTCTTCCCGCTCACCGAGGCGGACGCCAACGCGCGGGGCATCGCCGCCGCCGGCACGCCGGTGCGGGTCGCCTGGTTCACCGGAGGCCACGACGGCGGCGCCGGGCCCCAGAGCGACTCGGACCGGGTCGACCTCCTCACCGCGCAGTGGCTCGACCACTACGTCAAGGGCGGGGGCGAGGCGCCGGGCGACGACTTCACCTTCTCCCGGATCGCCGGTTTCGACGCCCTCGACCGGGGCCTGGTCGCCACCGGCTACCGCACCACCGACTACACCGGGGTGGCCGGGGACGCCCGCCGCGAGGTCCCGGTGACCGGGCCGGCCCAGCCGGTCGCCAACCCGCCCGCCGGCAACCCCGCCCCGATCTCGTCGGTGCCGTTCGCCGGCGCGCTCGGGTCGCTGCTCGACGGCGTGGCCGGGGACATCCCCGGCCAGCACGCCCGCTTCGAGTCGGCGCCGCTGGCCGAGGCGGTGGACGTGGTGGGCGCGCCGACCGTACCGATCCGGGCCGCGTCGCCGACCGGTGAGGCGGTGCTCTTCGTCAAGCTCTACGACGTCGACCCGACCGGCGCCGCGACGCTCCCCGACGGCCTGGTCGCCCCGGTCCGGCTCACCGGCCTGCCGGCGACCATCGACGCGGCCCGACCGGTGACCGTCACCCTGCCGGCGATCGTCCGCCGGATCGAGGCCGGGCACCGGCTGCGGGTCGTGGTGGCCACCGCCGACCAGGCGTACGCCACCCCGGCCGAGCCGGCCGTGCACGTCGTCGCCGCCGGCGACGGCCCGGTGAGCCTGCCGACGGTCGACGCCGAGCCGATCCCGACCACCGCCACGGCGTGGCGCTGGGTGCTGGTCGGGCTGCTCGCCGCCATCGCGGTCGGGCTCGTCGTGGTCGTCGCCGTCGCCCGCCGCCGGCACCGCCGCCAGGACCGCTCCGTCCACCCGGAGTACGCGGGCGTCCCGCTCGCCGTCCGCCGGCTCCGCAAGGAGTACGCCGACGGCTTCGTCGCCGTGTCCCAGGTGGACTTCGAGGTGCATCCCGGTCAGGTGGTCGGCCTGCTCGGCCCGAACGGGGCCGGCAAGACCACCACCCTGCGGGTGCTGATGGGGCTGACCCAGCCGACCGCCGGTGAGATCTACGTCTTCGGGCACCGGCTGGTGCCCGGCTCCCCGGTGCTGTCCCGGATCGGCGCGCTGGTCGAGGGGCCGGGCTTCCTGCCGCACCTGTCCGGCCTGGAGAACCTGAAGGCGTACTGGCGGGCGACCGGCCGGCCGGAGGCCGACGCGCACTTCGCCGAGGCGCTGGAGATCGCCGGCCTGGGCGACTCGGTGCACCGGCGGATCAGGAACTACAGCCACGGCATGAAGCAGCGGCTCGCGATCGCCCAGGCGATGCTCGGCCTGCCCGAGCTGCTGGTGCTCGACGAGCCGACCGACGGGTTGGACCCGCCGCAGATCGCCGAGATGCGCCGGGTGCTCCAGCGCTACGCCACCGACGGGCGGGCGGTGCTGGTCTCCAGCCACCTGCTCGCCGAGGTGGAGCAGACCTGCACCCACGCGGTGGTGGTCAACAAGGGCCGGATCGTTGCGTCCGGGCCGGTCGAGGAGATCGTCGGCGAGTCGCCGAGCGTGCTCTTCGACGTGACCGACCCGGAGGCGGCGCGCGCCGTGCTCGGCCGGCTCGACGGGGTGCGGGTGCTGCCCGACGACGACGGCCAGCTGGTGGTGGACACCAACGGCACCGCGCGCAGCGAGGTGGTGGCGGAGCTGGTCCGGGCCGGCATCGGGGTGGACCGGGTGGTGCCGCGGCGCCGCCTGGAGGACGCGTTCCTCGCCCTGGTGGGCGAGAACTCTCGGGGAAGCGGGGACCGGTGATGGCGGGCTCTTCGGTGGGTTCACCCGCGGGCGGCACGGGCGCCTCGGCACCGGGCGGGACGTCGACCGCGGTCGGCCCGGGTGGGGCGGCGGCGGGCTACCGCCCGTCGGCGACCCTGCCGTTCGCCGCGGAGTTCCGCCGGCAGGCGTCGCGGCGGCGTACCCAACTGGCGCTCGGCTTCATGGTGCTGCTGCCGCTGATCATCCTGATCGCGTTCCAGTTCGACTCGGGTGACGACGACGACAACGGGCGCAACGAGTTCGGCAGCCTGGTCGAGCTGGCCACCTCGGGCGGGCTCAACTTCGCGCTCTTCTCGATCTTCGTGTCGGCGTCGTTCCTGCTGGTCGTGGTCGTCGCGTTGTTCTGCGGGGACACGGTGGCCAGCGAGGCGCGCTGGGGCAGCCTGCGTTACCTGCTGGCCGTGCCGGTGCCCCGGGCCCGGCTGCTCACGGTGAAGCTGCTGGTGGCGCTCGCGTACTCGGCGCTGGCCCTGCTGCTGCTGGCCGGCACCGCCCTGCTCGCCGGCACCCTCCGGTACGGCTGGGAGCCGCTGCGCAGCCAGGTCGCCGCCGAGCTGGCGCCGACCGACGGGCTGCTGCGGCTGCTGGCGGTGCTCGGCTACCTGGCGGTCGTACTCCTGGTGGTGGCCGGACTGGCGTTCCTGCTGTCGGTGACGACGGACGCCGCGCTCGGCGCGGTCGGCGGCGCGGTGCTGCTCTGGATCCTCTCCAGCATCCTGGACCAGATCACCGCGCTCGGCGCGCTGCGCGACTTCCTGCCCACCCACTACAGCACGGCCTGGCTGGGGCTGCTCTCCACGCCGGTGCAGACCGACGACGTGGTCCGTGGGGCGATCTCGGCGGTCAGCTACGCGACGCTCTTCTGGGGGCTGGCCTTCTGGCGCTTCACCCGCAAGGACGTCACCAGCTGACCGTCGGACCTCCGGGAAGCGGTGCGGATCCCGGCCGGGCGGCGGGCGTTCACACCGTGGGACAGGCGGGTGGCGGCGCCGGCGTCGGGTCGTAGAATCGGCGGCACAACTGCATACCTCATCCAGAGGGGCTGAGGGATACGGCCCGACGACGCCCCGGCAACCACCCCGCGCGCTCATCGCTGAGCCACCGGCGGGGCAGGTGCCAATTCCGTCCCCGCCGCACCCTGCGATGTGGGGAAAGATGAGAGGAATCCTCGACATGACGTCGACGCTCGCCGCTCCCGGCATCGACACCACCGCCGGCCCCGCCCGCGCCCTGGTCTGCCGCGCCTGTTCGGCGCGCTACCCGCTCGCCGCCCAGCACGCCTGTTACGAGTGTTTCGGGCCGCTGGAGGTCGACTACGACGCCGCGGCGCTGGCCGCCGTCACCCGCGAGCAGATCGAGGCCGGCCCGCAGAACATCTGGCGGTACGCCGCCCTGCTCCCCGCCGGCCAGGACCCGGCCACCCGGGTCACCCTCGACCCCGGGCTGACCCCGCTGGTCGCCGCCCCGCACCTCGCCGCCGAGCTGGGCATCACCGCGCCGCTCTGGGTCAAGGACGACAGCGCCAACCCGACCCACTCGTTCAAGGACCGGGTGGTCTCGGTCGCGCTGACCGCCGCCCGGGCGCTCGGCTTCACCCGCTTCGCCTGCGCCTCCACCGGCAACCTGGCCAACTCGGTCGCCGCGCACGCGGCCCGGGCCGGCGTGCCCTCGGTGGTCTTCATCCCCGGTGACCTGGAGCAGGGCAAGGTGGTCACCACCGCCGTCTACGGCGGTGAGCTGGTCGCCATCGACGGCTCGTACGACGACGTGAACCGGCTCTGCGGCGAGCTGGTGGAGACCGACGAGTTCGAGGACACCGCGTTCGTCAACGTGAACGTGCGCCCGTACTACGCGGAGGGCTCGAAGACCCTCGGTTACGAGGTGGCCGAGCAGCTCGGCTGGCGGATCCCGGCGCAGGTGGTCATCCCGATGGCGTCCGGTGAACTGCTCACCAAGATCGACAAGGCGTTCTCGGAGCTGGTCGAGATCGGCCTGGTCGAGGCGCCGGCCGGCGGCTGGAAGGTCTTCGGCGCCCAGTCCGCCGGCTGCAACCCGATCGCCACCGCCCTGCACGCCGACAGCGACGTCATCACCCCCGTCAAGCCGACCGGCATCGCGAAGTCGCTCAACATCGGCGACCCGGCGGCCGGCCTCTACGCCCTGGAGGCGGTGCGCCGCACCGGCGGTTGGATGGAGTACGTGGACGACGACGAGATCCGCGACGGCATCCGGCTGCTCGCCCGTACCACCGGGGTCTTCGCCGAGACGGCCGGCGGGGTGACCGTGGCGGTGCTACGCAAGCTGGTCGAGGCGGGGCGGCTCGACCCGGCCGCCGAGACCGTCGTGTTCAACACCGGCGAGGGCCTGAAGACCATCGACGCGGTGGCCGGCCAGGTCGGCCCGACCCACCGGATCAAGCCCTCCCTGCGCGCCGCCCGCGACGCCGGCCTTCTCGCCTGATCCCCGTCTGACCTCCGGGCCCTCCGGTGCCCCTCGGTCGGCCCGCTCGGTCGCCCCCGTTTGCGGGGTGTCGGGGCATCCCGCCGCCCGGACACCCCGACTCGCCGCAAACGGGGGGCGGGAGGGCGTGGGGGCGGGACGGCGGAGGGCGTCGGGGAAGCCGGGCGGGGGCGGGCGGATCGCCCGGACGGGGGATCGGGTCGATCCGCCGGGTAACTGGCTTTTCGCTGTGAGTGCGGAAAACCCGCCGACAAGGACTTGACGCCAGGAACCGGACGGCGCAAGATGCTCCGTGCGGGAGGGCATTTCGCCGGAGACTCTTGAAGTTCTTGCGACCCAACGCCGGAGGCGTTGTGCGAGTGACCCTCCCGACCACGTCCGATCGGGCCGGCGAACAATTCGCTGGCCCGATCGCCATTTCGGCGGGCATCCTCGGCGGATGAGCATCACCATCGCGTCGTTCGACGGCGCCGACCGGGCCGCGGTCGACGAGGCGTACCGGATCGGCGCGGCGGTCAGCGCCGCCGAGGTGCCGGACTATCCGCCCTTCTGCCGGCGGCGCTTCGACGCGCTCTTCCACACGCCGATGCCCGGTACCGTCACCCGCTGGGCGCTGGCCCGGCTGGACGGCGTGCCCGCCGGCTACCTCGCCGTGGACCTGCCGCAGCTGGACAACACCGACAACGCCACGGCCGACCTGGTGGTCCACCCCGAGCTGCGGCGCCGGGGCGTCGGCCGGGCGCTGCACGAGTACGGGGTCCGCCTGCTGCGGGAGCACGGCCGCAAGCGGGTGCTCGCGATGGCGGTCGCCGCGCTGCCCGACGGGCCGGCCCGGTCGGCGGCGGGCGGCGCGTTCGCCGCCGCGGTCGGTGCCCAGCCGGCGCTGGCGGAGGTGCGCCGCCGGCTCGACGTCGCCGGCGTGGACCACGACGCGCTGGCGGCGGTGCTGGCCGAGGCCCGGAGCCGGGCGGCGGGCTACCGGTCGGTCCGCTGGCAGGGCGCGACCCCGCCGGAGTACGTCGCGGACGTCGCCTACCTGGACGGCCGGCTGATGACCGACGCCCCCCTCGGTGACGTGGAGTGGGAGCCGGAGCGGGTGGACGCCGAACGGGTCCGGGGCACCGAGCGGGCGCTGGAGGCCCGCGGCCGGCGCCGCTACCACCTGGGGGTACGCCACGAGGCGTCCGGCCGGCTGGTCGCCTGGACCCTGCTGGACGTGGGCCCCTCCGCCGACTGGCACGCGTTCCAGCAGATCACCATCGTCGACCCGGCCCACCGGGGCCACCGGCTCGGCCTGCTCGCCAAGGTCGAGAACCTGTCCCACCTGATCGCCCACGAGCCGGCGGTCCGCGTGGTGGACACCTTCAACGCGGCCGCCAACAGTCACATGATCGCGATCAACGAGCGGCTCGGCTTCCGCCCGGTGGACGCCTGGACCGACTGGCAGCTCACCCTCTGACCACGGTCGCGGTCCGGCCCGTCGAACCGGCGGACCAGCTCCCCGGCCCGGCGCCGTCGGGCACCGGACAGCCCGGCGGGGGCCGCCCCGGCTCGCGGCCCTTACCGGCCGGGCCGGGGCTGCGGCATGATGGCGGGCATGACGGAGACCCCGCATCCCCTGTACGACAGGCACGCCGACACCCTCAACCGTGCGCTGACCGCGATCACGGAGCGCGGGTACTGGTCCGCCTATCCCGAGTCACCCAGCCCCCGGGTGTACGGCGAGACCGCCGCCGCGGACGGGAAGGCCGCCTTCGAGGCGTACCTGAACGGCGACTTCCCCCTCGACCAGCCGAGTGCCGACCGGGTCGCCACCGAGACGAGCCCGTTCGGGCTGGAGCTGAACGTGCGCTACCCGCACGCCGGCGCCGACGAGCTGGTCGCCGCCGCCTCCGCCGCCCTGCCGGCCTGGCGCGACGCCGGGCCGCAGGTCCGGGTGGGGGTGTGCCTGGAGATCCTCGACCGGCTGCACAAGCACATCTTCGAGCTGGCCAACGCGGTGCAGTTCACCAGCGGCCAGGCGTTCGTGATGGCCTTCCAGGCCGGTGGCGCGCACGCGCTGGACCGCGCGCTGGAGGCGCTCGCCTACGCGTACGCCGAGATGACCCGGCACCCGCGGACGGCCGAGTGGGAGAAGGCCGCCGGCAAGGGCGACCCGCTGCGGATGACCAAGACCTTCCACGTGGTGCCGCGCGGTGTGGCCCTGGTGATCGGCTGCAACACCTTCCCGACCTGGAACTCGTACCCGGGGCTCTTCGCCTCGCTGGTCACCGGCAACCCGGTGGTGGTCAAGCCGCACCCCCGCGCGGTGCTGCCGCTGGCGATCACCGTGCGGTACGCCCGGGAGGTGCTCGCCGAGGCCGGCTTCGACCCGAACCTGATGCTGCTCGCCCCCGAGGCCCCCGGTGAGAAGCTCGCCTCGACGCTGGCCCTGCACCCGGCCGTGAAGATCGTCGACTTCACCGGCTCCACCGAGTACGGCGACTGGCTGGAGGCGAACGCCCGGCAGGCGGCCGTCTACACCGAGAAGGCCGGCCTGAACACCGTCGTCGTCGACTCCACCGACGACTTCGCCGGGATGTGCCGCAACCTCGGCTTCACGCTGACCCTCTACAGCGGCCAGATGTGCACCACCTCGCAGAACATCCTCATCCCGGCGGGCGGCATCGAGACCGACCAGGGGCACAAGAGCTTCGACGAGGTGGCCGGCGGGATCGCCGCCGTGGTGGGCAAGCTCACCGCCGACCCGGCCCGCGGGGTCGAGCTGACCGGCGCGATCGTCAACGACGGGGTGCTGGAGCGGCTCGACGAGGTGACCAAGGTCGGCGAGCCGGTGCTGGAGTCCCGTACCGTCGAGCACCCGGCGCTGCCCGGCGCGGTGGTGCGGACGCCGACCATCGTCAAGCTGGCCGCCGACGACACCGCGACCTACGGCAGGGAGTGGTTCGGGCCGATCTCGTTCGCCATCGCCACCGACTCCACCACCCACAGCCTGGAGATCATGCGGACGACGGTGGGGGAGAAGGGTGCGCTGACCGCGGCCGTCTACTCGACCGACGAGGCGGTCCTGGACGCCGCCGAGGCCGCCGCGGTCGACGTCGGGGTGCACCTGTCCTGCAACCTGACCGGCGGGGTCTTCGTGAACCAGTCGGCCGCGTTCTCGGACTTCCACGGCAGCGGCGCCAACCCGGCCGCGAACGCCGCCCTCACCGACGGCGCGTACGTGGCGAACCGGTTCCGCATCGTGCAGAGCCGCCGCCACGGCTGAGGACCGCGGAGGGGCCGGCGTCGAAAGGCGCGTGTCTGACGAAGCGTGACACCTCGGGGGCACCGACATGCCGCTGAGGTGTCACGCTCGCTCAGGCGGGCCGGCGCATCTGGAGTTCGCGAAGCGCCGGGACGGTGGGGTGCGGGACGCGTACCCCGGTGTCGGTGAAACCGAGCCGCTGGTACGCCCGGTAGGCCCGGTCGTTGCCGACCACCACCTCCAGCATCAGCTCGGGCCGGCCGCACTCGCGCGACCAGGCCGCCACCCCGTCGATCAGCGCGCGGAGCAGGCCGCTGCCGCGCCAGGCCGGCGTCACGTAGACGGCGTAGACCACGGTCAGGCCGGGCTCGTCCGGGGCGGCGATCCCACCGGCGGACCCGACCAGCCGGCCGCCCGGGTCCGCGATGAACTGGGCGTTCCCGCAGCCGGTCGAGACCTGGGCGACCCGGGCCGCGTAGTCGGCGTGCGGCAGGGCGGCCGCCTGCGCCAACGTCTCCAGAAAGGCCAGCGGGGCGTCCGCCAGCATCTCCAGTCGGAGGGCCCGCATCCGGGCCGCGTCCTGGGGGCCGACCCGACGGACGGTGGCCGTCCGGGCGTCCGGTGAGGCCAGGGCAGAGTTCATGACCGCATGCATACCGCAGTGACGTCGGGCGATGGGCGAAGCTCTGCGGAGCGCCGGAATATGCCCGATTTGTGGTCGTGCGCCGTCGTCACGCCTCGTGTAGCGTGCGATTTCGGTCACTGATTCAGCGGTCGGCACCGATCGCCGGACGGTGGTCCTCCGGGTGCCGGCCTCCGGCCGGCCCCGGGGTCGTGGAACGCCGCGCAGAGTGAGGAAGTGCACCGTGGCACAGGGCACCGTGAAGTGGTTCAACTCCGAAAAGGGCTACGGCTTCATCGCCGTCGACGGCGGCCAGGACGTCTTCGTCCACTTCTCCGCCATCGAGATGGACGGCTACAAGGCGCTCGACGACGGGCAGCGGGTGGAGTTCGAGATCGCCCAGGGCCAGAAGGGTCCGCAGGCCGAGCGGGTCCGAGTCATCGCCTGATCCCCCCGCCCGGGTGGGGCTGCGGGGTGATTTGACAACAGGGAAGATCATGGGCCGTCCCAGGCGTCACTGAGGAGGGTTCATGTCCGACCGGTCCCCATCGGAGCCGTTCGACCCCGCATCGTCGGGTCCGCCCGCGTCGAGCGGCTCGCCGGAGCCCTCCGCGCCGGCCGATCCGCCCGTCCCGGGTCCGCCCGTCCCGGGTCCGCCCGTCCCGGGTCCGCCCGTCCCGGGTCCGCCCGTCCCGGGTCCGCCCGTCCCGGGTCCGCCCGTCCCGGGTCCGCCCGTCCCGGGTCCGCCCGTCCCGGGTCAGCCCGTCCCGGGTCAGCCCGTCCCGGGTCAGCCCGTGCCGGGCGCCCCCGGTTGGCCGGGCCAGTCGACGCCGCCCAGCGCCTGGGACCCGGCCGGCGGGCACCCGCAGGGCTGGGGCCAGCCGCCGACGACCGGCTACCCACCGACCGCCGGCTTCCCGCCCGGTTCGGACCCGTCGGCGGGTTTCCCGCTCGGCTACCCGCCGTACGGGGGCTACCCGCCGCCCTACGGGGCTCAGCTGCCGTACGGCTGGCAGGCCGGCGGTGACCCCGACGATCCGCTGGTCAATCCGCCGTACGCCGGTGTCGCGGGCTGGTTCCGGCGCTGCACCGGTGCGCTGCGCCGGGGCTGGCGGGTCCTGCTGCCGCTGATGCTGCTCACCCAGACCGTGCCCGCCGCGGCGCTGTCGTTGCTCTCCCTTGGGCTCGGCCCGGTGGAGGAGGAGCTGCCCGCCGACGGTTCGCTGCCCGACGGCTTCCTGGGTGACCTGGTGACCTTCGGGGTCGCCGTGCTGGTCGCCGGCCTCTTCATCGGCCTCGCGCAGAGCGTGGGCTGGGCCGGCGGCACCTGGGTGGTGGCCCGGCAGGCGGCCGGCGAGCCGGCCGATCTGGGCGGCGCCCTCCGGTACGGCCTGCGCCGGGCCCTCGGGCTGTGGGGCTGGACCCTGCTGATCACCCTGATCGTGACCGTCGGCGTCTGCTTCTGCGTGCTGCCCGGCATCTACCTCGCCTTCGCGCTCGCCCTCGCCGGGCCGGTCTACCTCTTCGAGCGGCAGAACCCGATCGGCCGCTCGTTCCGCTTCTTCCACGACCGGCTCGGAATGGTGCTGGGCCGGGTGGCGCTGGTCGCGGCGGCGGTCGTGGTCGGCAGCCTCGTCGGTGGGGTGGTGGAGGCCGTGGGCACCCTGCCGTTCGGCGTCGACCCGTACTCCTCGCCGGGCACGGCGGTGGGCGCGTCCCTGGTGGTGGTGCTGAGCGCGGTGCTGGTCGTCCCCGTCCACCTGCTGCAGCTCGTCGGGTTGGTGGTCTCGTACGCCGAGCAGCGGGCGCACGAAGGGCCGGTGAACGCGGCCCGGCTGGCGGCGGAACTCGGCTGACCGGTCCGAGCGTGCTTGCACTCGGCAGGGGAGAGTGCTAAACAAGTCATTGGCACTCGCATACCGTGAGTGCCAATGGTCGGGACGGTGGGGCCAAGGTTCCAGCGGCGTTGGAGACGCCGGTGGGGCACATGGCCGGTCGTCGCGGGCTATCCGGCCCGGCCGAAGGACGTCGTCGTCGCCAGGTGGCGACGTCCCAAGGTGCGTACACCAGGCGGCCCATCCGGGACACACACTCGGGTGGCCCGTGAGTGTCCAGGAGGACAACGCCGTATGGCCAAGATGATCGCGTTCGACGAAGAGGCGCGCCGCGGCCTCGAGCGGGGCATGAACCAGCTCGCCGACGCCGTGAAGGTGACCCTCGGCCCCAAGGGCCGCAACGTCGTGCTCGAGAAGAAGTGGGGTGCCCCCACCATCACCAACGATGGTGTGAGCATCGCCAAGGAGATCGAGCTCGAGGACCCCTACGAGAAGATCGGCGCCGAGCTGGTCAAGGAGGTCGCCAAGAAGACCGACGACGTCGCCGGTGACGGCACGACGACGGCGACCGTGCTGGCCCAGGCCCTGGTCCGTGAGGGCCTGCGCAACGTGGCCGCCGGCGCCAACCCGATGGCCCTGAAGCGGGGCATCGAGGCCGCCGTGGCCAGCGTCTCGGAGGAGCTGTCCAAGCTCGCCAAGGACGTCGAGACCAAGGAGCAGATCGCCTCCACCGCCTCCATCTCCGCCGGTGACAACACCGTCGGCGAGATCATCGCCGAGGCGATGGACAAGGTCGGCAAGGAAGGCGTCATCACCGTCGAGGAGAGCAACACCTTCGGGCTGGAGCTGGAGCTCACCGAGGGTATGCGCTTCGACAAGGGCTACATCTCGGCCTACTTCATGACCGACCCGGAGCGTATGGAGGCCGTCTTCGACGACCCCTACATCCTGATCGTCAACAGCAAGATCTCGTCGGTGAAGGACCTGCTCCCGATCCTGGAGAAGGTCATGCAGGGCGGCAAGCCGCTGCTGATCATCGCCGAGGACCTCGAGGGCGAGGCCCTGGCCACCCTGGTGGTCAACAAGGTCCGGGGCACCTTCAAGTCGGTCGCCGTCAAGGCGCCGGGCTTCGGTGACCGCCGCAAGGCCATGCTGACCGACATCGCCATCCTCACCGGTGGCCAGGTCATCAGCGAGGAGGTCGGCCTCAAGCTGGACGCCGTCGGCGTCGACATGCTGGGCCGCGCCCGCAAGGTCGTGGTGACCAAGGACGAGACCACCATCGTCGACGGTGCCGGCGACGCCGACCAGATCCAAGGTCGGGTCAACCAGATCCGGGCCGAGATCGAGAAGAGCGACTCCGACTACGACCGGGAGAAGCTGCAGGAGCGGCTGGCCAAGCTGGCCGGCGGCGTTGCGGTGATCAAGGTCGGCGCGGCCACCGAGGTCGAGCTCAAGGAGCGCAAGCACCGCATCGAGGACGCCGTCCGCAACGCGAAGGCCGCCGTCGAGGAGGGCATCGTCCCGGGTGGTGGCGTCGCGCTGGTGCAGGCCGGCAAGACCGCCTTCGACAAGCTGGACCTGGTCGGCGACGAGGCGACCGGCGCGCAGATCGTCAAGATCGCGCTGGACGCCCCGCTGCGGCAGATCGCCGTCAACGCCGGCCTGGAGGGTGGCGTCGTCGTCGAGCGGGTTCGCAACCTCGACGCCGGTCACGGCCTGAACGCCGCCACCGGTGAGTACGTGGACCTGCTGGCCGCGGGCATCATCGACCCGGCCAAGGTGACCCGGTCGGCGCTGCAGAACGCCGCGTCGATCGCGGCGCTCTTCCTCACCACCGAGGCCGTCGTGGCGGACAAGCCGGAGAAGACCCCGGCCGCCCCGGCTGGCCCGGGTGGCGGGGACATGGACTTCTGAGTCCAGCTCCAACACCGGACGGGGCGGGCCGCGCGAGCGGTCCGCCCCGTTCCGTCTATCGGGGCAGGGGGCGCTGGTTGCGCCTCTTCTGCGCGCGGTCGTACGGGGGGAGGACCGCCACCGGCTCGTCCACCACCACCCGCGGTTCGTCGGCGTCCGGGTCGTCGAGCCCGGCCATCTCGGCCAACTGCTCGGCGTCGCCGTAGTCCCGCCGGTCGAACGGCAGCGGGGTGGGCGGGTCGCCGACCGGCGTCCACCTGGCCGGTGGCACGTCGTCGGTCTGTTCGTCGTCCGTGGTCATGGCCCCTCCTCTACCGAAACGGTATGGGGCGTCGATCATCCACGGGGGCAAAAGGCGTTATCAGGGTCTATATCCTATTCGCCCTGTTGTCGATCGCTCAGAGCGTCCGACGGTAGAGGAAGAACACCCGCTCGATGCGCGCACCCGCACTCCCCGAGTAGAACGGCACCGGCCCCACCCAGCCGATCTGCGCGGCGTCCACGCCGGCCGCCCGCTGGTCGCGCAGGCAGCGACGCAGCAGCACCCCACCGATCCCGCTGCCCTCCGCCGCCGGGGCGGTGCCCATCGGCCCGAACCAGCTCGGCCGGGACGACCCCCAGGCGGCGAACCCGAGGATCTCCCCGTCCCGCTCGGCGAGGTGGCAGCCGGCGCCGTCGCGACCGACCGAGCCGGCCAGCTCGCCGTCCCAGGCGCCGCCGAAGGTGGACCGGGCGAACGCCGCCAGCGCGGGCAGGTCCTTCGGCTCCGCCGCGCGCACCACCACCCCCTGGCCGGCCAGCCGCCGCTCCGCCGGCTCCGTCGTGCGCAGCGCCGGCGACCCGTCGTACGACAGGTCGGCGGTCATGTTCCACGCCGTCCGGTCCTGCCGGTAGCCGAGCGCCAGCGCGAGACAGACCGCCGGGGTGTAGCGCACGTCGATGCCGGGCCAGGCGTACCAGGGCGGGTTTCCGGCGAGCAGCACCTCGGCCGCGCCGAGCCGGGCCAGCCGCCGCTCGGCCTCGGCGACCAGGGCCCGCCCGGCGCCGCGGCGGCGTCGGTCCGGCTCGACCACCAACAGGTCCACGTGCCCGAGGCGCGGGTCCTGGGCCGAGATCGACCCGATCAGCACCCCGACCAGTTCGTCGCCGACGTACGTCCCCAGCGCCACCACGGTCCGGCCCGCACCGGCCCGGATCCAGAGGGCGTCCACCAGGGCGTCCGCCTCGGCGGCGTCCTCGGGAAGGTCCAGCGCGCGCCGGCACAGGGCGACGGCGTCGGGCGCCCGATCCAGGGTGAGCTCGGTGATCTTCGCGTCCATGGTCGCGACCCTAGGGCATCGGTCCCGCTCCCGGCACCCACCGGCCCCGGCGTACCCCGGGCCCCCGCTCCGCCGGAGGCGTCAGGACGGGGTCGCTTCTCGCGCCGCCCGCACGGCCGCGTACGCGTCGACCAGGCCGGCACCGGTGATCGCCGGGTCCCCGCCGCAGGTGTCGGCCGGGTTGCCCGAGCGGTAGCTCGGCTGCACCGGCCGCGCCGTCTCCCGCAGGATGCGCCGGGTCCGCTCCAGGTCGCCGACCAGTGCCGGGTTCGCCGACCACATCAGCGCCACCACGCCCGCCACCTGCGGAGTCGCCATCGACGTGCCGTCCAGCGTGGCGTAGCCACCGCCCGGCATCGCCGAGAGCACCCCGGCGCCCGGGGCGACCACGTCCGGTTTGGCCGCGCCGCCGGCCGCCGGGCCCCGGCTGGAGAAGAGCGCCACCCGCCGGTTCCGGTCCACCGCGCCGACGGTCAGCACGTCCGGGTACGGCGCCGGCGGGTCGGCGATCGAGCCGCAGTGCGGGCCGGTGTTGCCGGCGGCGGCGACCACCAGGATGCCGGCGGCGTCCAGCGCGGCGGTCGCCGGGCGCAGCGCCCGAGGGTCGCACCCCTCGACCGGCGGGCAGCCCCAGGAGTTGGTCAGGACGTCCGGCGCGCGGGCGGGCCGGCCTTCGGTGAACGGGTCACCGCCGGCCGGGAACGGCGCCAGCATGAACTGGAGGCAGTCCAGGTAGTGCGCCGGGTTGCCCAGGTTCCGGTCCAGGTTCACGCAGCCCACCCAGCGGGCGCCGGGGGCCACGCCGATGCCGTCGCGCCCCACCGCGCTGCCCACCGTGTGGGTGCCGTGCCCGCCGGTGTCGTTCGGGTCGCGGGTCCGGTCCCACGGGTCGTACCAGGAGTCGTCGCCGCCGCGGAAGCCGCCGGTGAGGGCCGGGTGGCCGCCGTCCACGCCGGAGTCGGAGCTGCCCACCACCACGCCCTCGCCGGTGACCCCCAGTTCGGACCAGACCCGGTCCGCGCCGAGCAGCCGGATGTTCCAGGCCGTGCCGGAGGGCGCCGCCGCGTCGCCGGTGCTGCGCGGCGCCGGGGCGGGCAGCGGGCGGGCCCGCTGGCTGACCAGGACCCGGGACACCTCGGGGCGGGCGGAGAGCCAGGCGCGCACCGCCGGGCCGCCGTCGGTCTCGATCGCGTTGACCAGGTAGTAGGGGGTCGGGTCCAGGCCCAGCCGGCCCAGGTCCCGGCGCAGGTCGCGCTGGCTCCGCTCGGCGGTGGCGACCAGCCGGCGGTACACCTCGGCGGCCCGGGCGTCCCGGCCGGCCCGGCCCGGTGCGCCGGTGGCGATGCCGGAGAGGTCGGCCTGCTCGCGGAGCACCACCAGCAGCCGCTCCCCGTGCAGCCCGGGCTGCCCCGGTCCGACGGCGACCACCCCGACCGTGACCAGCAGCACGGCGGCCACCGGGGCGGCCACCCGCCGGCTGGGCGGGCCACCGCGCGGGCGGGCGAGCAGGACGCCGTACGCGACGGCGAGCAGGACCGCGACGGCGAGCCCGGCGCCGGCGGCGACCGCCACCCAGAACGGCACGTCGCGGGTGTTCGCCAGCAGGACCGAGATCTCCTCCGGGTCGGTGAAGGCCAGCGGCCCGAGCACGCCGAGCCCGACCAGCCAGCGGGCACCCGCCTGCCCGGTCGGCGCGCCGGGCGGGAGGAGGACCGGGTCGCCGACGTCCGTGGGCCGGTCCGGGGCGGTCGTCCGCACCGGCCGCGCGGCCGCCGCGTGCAGGGCCGCGAGCGCGAAGCCCGCCGGAGGCAGGATCAGCAGCAGGGGCAGCTGCGCGCCGGACTGCCCGACCCCGGCACCGAGCAGCAGCAGCGCTACCCCGGCCACCAGCCCGCCGACCAGCACCAGGCGGGCCGGCCGGAGCCGTCCGCCGACGGTGAAGGCCGACCAGAACGCCCCGTCGAGCAGCGCCCCGGCCAGCCCGCCGAGCGCGGCGGCCGCCAGCGCGGCGAGGAGCGTCTCCAGCAGCCCGCCGAGCGCCCCGAGCCAGGCCCAGGGCAGCAGCAGGGCCAGCCCGGCGGCCACGCCGAGCAGGGTGACCGGGCCGGGCCGACGGGCCGCCCACCGACCGGCGGCGCGGTCGGGCGCGGCCGGGACCGGGCCGGCGGTGGGGGCGGGCGCGGCCGGGACCGGGCCGGCAGCGGGGGCGGCGGCCACCGCGCGGCGGTGGCCGAAACGGGTCACCAGGAGCGCGGCGAGCGCGGCGGTGGCGGCGAGCGCGCAGAGGTACGCCTCGTGGTGCACCAGCGGGATCGCCCGGAGCAGCCCCAGCGCGCCGAGCAGGAGCGCTCCCGTCAGCCAGGCCCGGCCGGTGGCCCGGACCGCCGTCGAGCGGGGCAGCAGGGCCAGCGCCAGGGCGGGGGCCCCGACCAGCAGGACGGCCGACAGGCCGACCACCGGCCAGAGCCGGACCTCCCGATCCAGCCCGGACGCGAGCAGGACCTGGTCGGCCACCCAGCCACCGGGCTGGCCCACCACGACGACCGCGATGGTCCACAGCCCGGCCAGCACGGCCGCCACCACCGGCCAGGGCCCGGACGGGTGGTAGACGGGTGGCTCGGGACCGATGTTCTGATCCGGGCGCTCGGCCTGCATCCCAGCACTCTCCCATGCCGGTGCCGGACGCGGCCGAGGACGGATCCGGCCGGTTCGCGACGAACGGTGCGGGGACGGTTTCTCCGCCCGCTTCCGGCGGCCCCGGGCGGCGATTCCCCGATCGTCGTCGACTGCCCGTTGTCGCGCAGTTGACCGAGAGTGGTCGGCCGGGTGCCGGCGGCGCGGTGGCGGGAGCGGGCCTGCTGCCGGAGGTCGGGGCCGGTTACGGTGGACGGGTGCGTGATCCCAACCTGACCCGATCCGCCGCCGGTCAGCTCTCCCCGCAGCGGCGCGCCGCGGACCTGCGCCGCCTCCGGACCGAGCAGTTCGACGTGCTGGTCATCGGTGGTGGCGTGACCGGGGCGGGTGCCGCGCTGGACGCCGCCTCCCGGGGGCTCAAGGTCGCCCTGGTCGAGGCCCGTGACTACGCCGCCGGCACGTCCAGCCGGTCCAGCAAGCTGATCCACGGGGGCCTGCGCTACCTGGAGCAGTTGGAGTTCCACCTGGTCCACGAGGCGCTGACCGAGCGGGGCCTGCTCGCCACCCGGCTCGCCCCGCACCTGGTCCGGCCGGTGCCGTTCCTGGTCCCGCTCCCCGCCGGGAAGGGGCTGCGCGACCTGCCGGCCCGGATCTTCCGCCGCTCCTACTACGGGGCCGGGGTGGCCGCCTACGACGCCTTCGCCGGTCTCTTCGGCGGCGGTCGCGGCATGCCGCTGCACCGGCACCTGACCCGGGAGGGCGCCCGCCGGATCTTCCCCAGCCTGCGTGCCGAGGGGCTGGCCGGCGCCATCCGCTACTACGACGGTCAGGTCGACGACGCCCGGCTCGTGGTGACGCTGGCCCGCACCGCGGCCAGCCTCGGTGCGACCGTGGTGAGCAGCGCCCGCGCCGTCGGGCTGATCCGGCAGGCCCGCGAGGTCACCGGGGTGCGGGTCCGCGACCTGGAAGCGCCGACCGACTCACCGGATGCCGAGTTCGAGGTACGCGCGCGCACCGTGATCGGCGCCACCGGGGTGTGGAGCGACGACATGTCGCGGATGCTCAACGACGTCGGGCTGCGCCCGGGCATCCGGGTGCGGGCCTCCAAGGGGGTGCACCTCGTCGTCCCCCGCTCGGCGATCACCGGCGAGACCGGGCTGATCCTGCGGACCGCCACCAGTGTGCTCTTCGTCATCCCCTGGGGCGGGCACTGGATCATCGGCACCACGGACACCGACTGGCGGCTGGACCGCTCCCACCCGTCCGCCTCCGCCCGCGACATCCAGTACCTGCTCGACCAGGTCAACACGGTGCTCGACCGGCCGCTGTCCACGGCGGACATCGAGGGCGTCTACGCCGGACTGCGTCCGCTGCTGGCCGGTGAGGCCGACTCCACCTCCAAGCTCTCCCGCGAGCACGCGGTCTTCGAGCCGATGCTCGGGCTGCTCCTGGTCGCCGGCGGCAAGTACACGACCTACCGGGTGATGGCCGCCGACGTGGTGGACCGGGCCGCCTACCGGCTGGGTGGCGCGCGCCCGTCGCGCACCGCCGACCTGCCGCTGCTCGGCGCCGACGGGTACGCGGCCATGTGGCGGGACCGGGCCGACCTGGCCCGCCGGCACCGGGTGCCGGTCGGTGTGGTCGAGCACCTGCTGGAGCGCTACGGCACGCTCACCCTCGAACTGCTGGCGTTGATCGACGCCGACCCGTTGCTCGCCTCACCGCTGGCCGGCGCCCCGGAGTACCTGGCCGCCGAGGTGACGTACGCGGCCCGGGCGGAGGGGGCGCTGCACCTGGAGGACGTGCTGACCCGGCGTACCCGGATCTCCTTCGAGACGATCCACCGGGGCCTGGAGTCGGCCGGGCACACGGCGGAGCTGATGGGCGCGGTCCTGGGCTGGGACGCGGCGACCCGGGAGCGTGAGGTTGCCCACTACCGGGCGCGGGTGGAGGCGGAGCGGGAGTCGCAGCTGATGCCGGACGACGCGACCGCGGACGCGGCCCGGCTCGGGGCGCCCGACGTGCGGGGCTTCGCCGCGGACCGCGGAGTCGACGGCGACAGTGTCGAACTTCCCACCTCGTCCCGCTGACCGATCCCTCGTACAGTTCCATCCATCGATGGCGGCCCGGTCGGCGGGTTACGGGCGCTACCTACGGTGGGGTAGGTTCCGGCGCGTGGTTCCCCCTCAGTGGTCACGCGTGCTGACGATTACCGCCGCTGCCGTCCTGACGATCGGCCTCGGTGGCTGCTCGATGTTCGACTCGGACCGGAGCGGGTCCACACCGGACCCGAAGGGGGCGGGCGTGACCGCCCCGGCGGGCGGTGCGGCCGGTGCCGGCGCGGGCCGGGTCAGCCTGGTCCAGAAGCTCGGCCAGGACGGTCCGCTCCGGTCGCTGAACGTGGCGCCGGACGGTCGGTGGGAGTGCGCCGACTGCGCGGGTGACGGGGTGACCTCGACCGGCGCCCTGGATCCCGAGCAGGTGCAGCGGTTGCAGGCGCTGCTCGCCGACCCCCGGCTGGCGCAGGAGACCGACCAGGCCCGCCAGTACCGGGTCAGCTGCATCGACGCGTTGACGTCGAGCCTGGTCACCGCCGCCGGTCTGATCACCTCGCAGGACTGCCCGGGCGAGGAGCGGCCGCCGGTGGCGTACGAGATCCTGCTGCTGCTCACCCAGGCCACCCCGGCCGAGCCGACCGCCTGACCGGCCGCACCGCCGGTCGGTCGGTCATAGCACCTTGCCCGGGTTGAGCAACCCGTCCGGGTCCAGCGCCGCCTTGATCGCCTGGTGCACCCGGACACCCACCGGCCCGATCTCCCGCGCCAGCCAGTCCCGCTTGAGCAGCCCCACCCCGTGCTCGCCGGTGCAGGTCCCGCCGAGCTCCAGCCCCAGTCGCATGATCTCGTCGAAGGCCCGCCGCCCCCGTTCCAGGCTGGCCGGGTCGGCCCGGTCCACCACGATGTTGGGGTGCATGTTGCCGTCCCCGGCGTGCCCGACCACACCGATCGGCACGTCGCACTCCTCGGCGATCCGGGCCACCCCGTCGAGCAGGGCGGCGAGCGAGCCGCGCGGCACCGCCACGTCGTCGATCACCAACCCGCCGTTGCCGTCCGGGAAGGCGTCCGCGGCGAACTTCTCCATCGCCGGGTGCGCCAGCCGGCGGGCCTGGAGCAGCGCCGCCGCCTCGACCGCGTCGGTGGCCGCGTACACCTCCTCGGCGCCGGCGGCCTCGCAGACCTCGGCCAGCCGGGCCAGGTCGTCGGCCGCGCGGGCGCCGGTGTCCGCGGCGGCCAGCAGCAGCGCCTGCGCGTCGGTGCGCAGCCCCATCGGCCGGTACGCCTCGATGGCCCGCAGGTGGGTCCGGTCGAGCAGCTCCAGCAGGCTCGGGCTGAGCCCCTTCGCCGCGATGTCGGCCACCGCCGTGCCCGCCTCGGTGGTCGACCCGAAGACCGCCACCATGGTCAGCGACTCCTCCGGCGCCGGGCGCAGCGACACGGTGACCTCGGTGATCACTCCGAGGGTGCCCTCCGAGCCGACGAAGAGCCGGGTCAGGTCGTAGCCGGCGACGCCCTTGGCGGTGCGCCGGCCGGTGCGCAGCACCTCGCCCGAGGCGAGCACCACCTCCAGGCCGAGCACGTACTCCGTGGTCACGCCGTACTTGACGCAGCACATGCCGCCGGCGTTGGTGGAGACGTTGCCGCCGATGGTGGAGGACTCCCAGGAGCCCGGGTCCGGCGGGTAGTAGAGGCCCTGCTTCGCCACCGCCGCGGCCAGCGTCGCGTTGACCACGCCGGGCTGCACCACCGCGATCCGGCTCACCGGGTCGATCTCCCGGATCGCGTCCATGGCCACGGTGCTGAGCACCACCGCGCCGTCGACCGCGTTCGCGGCGCCGGCCAGCCCGGTCCGCGCCCCCTGGGGCACCACCGGTACGCCGTGCCGGGCGGCCGCCCGGACCACCGCGACCACCTCCTCGGTGCTGCGCGGGCGGGTGACCACCAGCGGGGTGCCGGCCGCGCAGAGATCCGCCTCGTCGCGGCGGTGCATCTGGAGCAGATCGGGGTCGGTGAGGACGGCGCCGTCGCCGAGCGCCGCGCGTAGGTCGTCGAGGAGGGGGGATCCGGCCATGCGGCAGAGGCTATCCGGCGGCTAGATTGGCCGCCATGCTGTACCTGGACCGTCCCGCCTGGCCGTGGCGGGGGCGGCTCTGGTCCCACCTGATCAGTGACGTCTCCCACGCGGAGCTGCACGCCTTCGCCGAGGCGCTCGGCGCGCCCCGCCGTGGCTTCGACCGGGATCACTACGACATTCCGGCCGAGCGGTTCGCCATGGCGGTCTGGCTCGGCGCCCGGGTGGTGCCCAGCCGCGAGCTGGTCCGCCTGCTCCGTGACGCCGGCCTCCGCCGCCCCAAGCACCTGGTCCCCACCGCCGGGAGGCGCTGACCCGCCGGGGGGTCAGCGGCGCAGGGTGGCCAGCTCGCGGGTGAGGTTGGCGCGGGCCGGCGCCGTCCAGCGCCCGGCCAGCGGGGGCAGGCGGTACAGGGCGGGCAGGGCGAGCAGGCTCTCCAGCACCCGGGCCCGGCCGGCCCGGAAGTCGGGTTCGCTCACGTGGGCGTACTCCCGGCGGATCGCGGCGGCGTACGCGTCGTACTCCGCCGGCGGCGCGGCGAGGACCGCGAGGTCCGCGTCGCAGAGCAGGGCGCCGTCGCGGTCGTCGGCCGCCACCGCGTGCCCGGCGGTGAGCAGCACCAGCCGGCGTACCTCGGCCACCGCGGCGGCCGGCAGCCCCAGCCCGGCGAGGAGCGTGCCGGCCAGCGCGGCGCTCTCCCGCTCGTTGGTGTCCCCGCCGGCCCTCGGGTCGTAGACCGCGTCGTGGCACCAGGCGGCGAGGCGGACCAGGTCCGGCCGCTCCGCCAGCGGCGCGTACGCGTCGACCACGTCCAGCACCGCGCGGAGGTGGGCGGGGGCGTGGTGGTGCCGGTGCGGTTCCCGCCAGCGGGCGAGCAGCCCCTCGCCGGCCTCGGTCAGCGCCGGGGTGTCGGTGGCCCCCGCCCGGCGGGCGGCCGTCCGCCACCGCTCGATCAGCTCCGTCACCCCGCCGAGTCTGCCCCAGGGAACGAGGATTCACCCTGCCCGGGGCGGGTAGTCCCCGCCATGGCCGTGGCCCGGGACCGACGACCGTCGCTGATGCGGCGCGCCGGCCTTCGCGACGGCCGAACGGACGTCGACGCGCCCCGGATCGCCCAGGCGATGCGGGAGCTGCGCCATCGGAGCCGGGCCACCCTGCACGACCGGCTGCACCGGGTCCGGATGGCCGTGGGCCTGGCCGTCCAGGCGGGGCTCGCCGCCACGCTGGCCTGGGTGGTGTCGCACGAGCTGCTGAACAATCCGCAGCCGGTCTTCGCGCCGATCTCCGCGGTCGGCACCCTGGCGGCCTCGGTCGGGCAGCGGCTGCGCCGCACGGTCGAGCTGATCGTCGGGGTGGCGATCGGGGTGCTCCTCGGCGACATCCTGATCTACTTCCTCGGCGCCGGGGGATGGCAGCTCGGGTTGGTCGTGATCGCGGCCATCCTGCTGACCATCTTCTCCGGCGCGAGCGTGGCCATCGTGATCCAGGCGGCGGCCACCGCGGTGCTGATCGTCACGCTCAGCCCGTCCACCCAGAACCTGGAGATACCCCGCTTCGTCGACGCCTTCATCGGCGGTGGGATCGCGCTGCTGGTGACGGCGGTCCTGCTGCCGCTCAACCCGCTGCGGGTGATCAACCGGGCCGCCCGCCCGGCGCTCGACCTCCTCGCCAACCAACTCGACATCTGCGCCGAGGCGCTGCGCAACCGGGACCGGGCCAGCGCCCAGCGGGCCCTGGAACGGCTGCGGGAGAACAAGGAGGAACTGGCCGTCTTCCAGGAGGCGATCGAGGGCGCGAAGGAGACCAGCACGCTCTCGCCGGTCCGCTGGCACCGGCGCAGCGAACTCACCCACTACGCGGAGGCGGCCGACCCGATCGACCGCGCGATGCGTAACAGCGGCACCCTCATCCGGCGGTCGGTGACCCTGATCGAGGACGAGGAGCCGATCCCGGAGCCGATGCCCGACGCGGTGGCCCACCTCGCCGAGTCGGTCCGCCTGCTCCGGCACGAGTTCGCCGTCGGGGAGGAGCCGGAGAAGGCCCGCGAACGGTCGCTGCGCGCGGTCAGCGAGGCCGGTCGGGCGTACGCCCAGGGGGTGGGCTTCTCCGGCAGCGTGGTGATCGCCCAGGTGCGCACCACCGCCAGTGACCTCCTGGTCGCCTCCGGCATCGAGCAGGAGGAGGCGAACCGGCACATCCGCCAGTCCTTCGGTGAGCTGGAGCGGCCGAAGGGGGAGCCGGCCGAGCAGGGAGCCACGCCGATGCCTCCCACCGCCCCGCCCCTGGGCTGAGCAGTCGGGCGGGGCCGGGCACCCCGCCCGGTTCAGCGCAGGACGCCGAAGGCGTCGCCGACCGTCTGCCGGGCCCGCTCGTAGGCGAGCGTGCAGCGCCGCGACACCGCCCCGGCGCCGCGGTGCACGCTGGCGTACCAGGGGAGCAGCTCGGCCACCGCGTCGGCCGCGGGGCACCCCACCGCGAACGTACGAGGGTTGCCGGCCAGCAGGCCGGGGCTTGACGCTGGCGCTCGTGACCCGTCGCCGAGCCTAACCAGTGCGGGAGCAGCCGACCCACGGAGCCGGAGGTGGCTACGCTGACCGCATGGCCGACACCCCGCCCGGCGGTCCCCCGCCGCCGCCGACCGTGCCCGCCGTCCCGTCGCCGGGCGCCGGGGCGCCTCCCATGCCGCGGCGCCGACCCGGTTGGCGGCGGATCCTGGTGCTGGTCGGGTTGGGGCTGCTGATCGCGGCCTGCGCGTTCTACATGCTCATCCGGCTCGGTTCGAGCCTCGGCCCGGAGGCGCTGCTGATCGGCATGGCCGCCGCGGTCCTGCCGGTGCCGGTCCTGGTCGCCTGCTTCCTCTGGCTCGACCGGTACGAGCCCGAGCCGCTGAAGTACCTGGTCTTCTGCTTCGCCTGGGGCGCGTTCGTCTCCACCGCGGCCTCGCTGACGGTCAACGAGAACGCCGCCAAGCTCTTCGAGGGCTGGGGGTTGCCGTCGGCGCTGACCGCGGTGCTGGTGGCCCCGTTCATCGAGGAGCTGACCAAGGCGCTCGGCCCGATCCTGCTGCTGGTCTTCCGCCGCCGGGAGTGGTCCGGCATCACCGACGGCCTGGTCTACTGCGGGCTCTCCGCGGTCGGCTTCGCGATGGTGGAGAACATCCTCTACCTGGGCGGGTACGGCTACGCCTCGGGGGCCGACCAGTGGGGCCCGGCGACAGGCTTCCGGCAGGTCATCGCCATCTTCATCACCCGCATCCTGCTCTTCGGCTTCGCCCACCCGCTCTTCACCGCGATGACCGGGGTGGGGCTCGGCATCGCCGCCCGTAGCGCCGACCGGCGGGTGCGGGTGCTCGCCCCGATCGCCGGCCTGCTGCTGGCGATGATGCTGCACGGCACCTGGAACCTGATCCCGACGCTGGTGCAGGCCACCGGTGAGTTGGTGATCTTCCTGTACGGCATGGTGGGCCTGATGGTGCCGATCTTCTTCGGCATGGTCGGCTTCGCGGTCTGGCTGCGGGCCTGGGAGGGGCGGCTCACCGAGCGCACCCTGCCGGACTACGTACGGGCCGGCTGGCTCACCCCGCCCGAGGTGGCGGCGCTGGGCAGCCTGGGCCGCCGGCACGCGGCCCGCAGCTGGGCCCGCCGGGTGGGCGGCGACCCGGGGCTGCGGGCGATGCGCGGCTACCAGTTCGCGGCGACCCGCCTGGCGTTGCTGCGCGACGGGATGCGCCGGGGGCTGGACCGCAAGCCGGCCGACCGGGAGCGGACCGCCCGGGACGAGCGGGCACTGCTGGAGGCGATCGCGGCGTACCGGGCGTACTTCGTCGGGCGGGACCCGCAGGCGCCGGTCGGGGTCTGGGACGGGCAGCGTTACCACCTGCGCTTCCCGGACGGGTCGCAGCGCGTGGTGGAGGCGCCGGACTCGCCGGTGGTCCCGATCCCGGTGGTGCTCGGCCCACCGCCACCGCCGGTCTCCCCGGCCGGCTACGGCCCGCCGGGCTGGCACGGCCCGCGTCCGGCCGCCCCGTGGCCGCCCGGTCAGGGCTGAGCCGGCGCCCGTCGCGGCGCGGTCAGGGCGAGCCAGGGCCGGCTGCGGTCAGGTCATCAGGCTGGTGAGGAAGTCCCCGAGGCCCTGGGCCAGCGCCATCAGGCCCGCCCCGATCGCCTTGAACATCTCGGCGGCGCCGTCGGGACGGAACGCCATGAAGTAGATCAGGAAGAAGGCGCCGAGCCAGAGCAGGAGCTTCTTCACGAGTACCGGCATCGTCCCTCCCCAGGGCGCTGGACGTCGCTGGCTTCCCGGAGGAGAGCGACACAAACGACGGCGCCGCCGGGGGCGGGGCGGGGACTACAGGTAGAGGCCGGTGTTCCCGGTGGGTTCGCGCTCCACCCGCTCGGCGGCGACGGCGTGCACGTCGCGCTCCCGCAACAGGACGTAACCCCGGCCGTGCAGCTCGACCTCGGAGCGGTCGTCCGGGTCGAAGAGCACCCGGTCGCCGGAGACGATCGCCCGGACGTTCGGGCCGACGCCCACGGCGGTGGCCCAGGCCAGTCGCTTGCCCATGGCGGCGGTGGCCGGGATGACGATGCCGGCGGTGGAGCGGCGCTCGCCCTCGCCGCCCTCCAGGCGCACCAGCACGCGGTCGTGCAGCAGGCGGATGGGCAGGCCGGAGTCGAGGTTCTGGTCGGCGGTCACGGACAGAGACGCTACCGGGTGGCCGGTGGGTGACCTGCCGGTGGTTGACCGGTGACGGGTCGGGGCAATGTGTGGCGGAACTGCCCTACCGTGGCGCTGTCGGACGTACCCTGTCCGGACGTCGTCGTGGACGGCCCGGTCTGTTCCTGAGGAGGTGCGCTTGAGCCGTTTCGAGCGGGTACGCGGAAGGCTCCGCCGCGCGTACGAGTCCGGCCGCCAGTCGGTGCGCGCCGAGCGCGGCGACCGGGAAGACGTACGCGAGGAGGCCGGGCTGGCGTCCCCCGCCTCGCCCGGGCCGGTGGCGCCCCCGTCGGCGACGGTGGTGGCCACGGGCCCGCCGACCACGACGCACCAGTCCACCTCCAGCCGGGACGACGAGGACGTGCCGCACGCCCTGCGGATCGCCGCCGCCTGGTCGTGGCGGTTGATCGTGATCGGCGTGGTCACCTGGGCGCTGCTGAAGATCGTCGGGACGATCAGCATCGTGATCATCCCGCTGGCCATCGCGCTGCTGCTCTCCGCGCTGCTGGCGCCGGCCGTGGGCTGGCTGCTGCGGGCCCGGCTGCCGAGGTCGCTGGCGACGGCGGTGGTGCTGGTCGGCGGCCTGGCCGGGGTGATCGGCACGCTGACGCTGGTGGTCAACGAGTTCATCCAGGGCGTGCCGGAGCTGAGCGAAAAGTCCTCGCAGGGCGTCCGGCAGATCCAGAACTGGCTGAAGACCGGCCCGCTGCACCTCTCCGACAAGCAGCTCGACCGCTACATCGAAGAGGCGCAGGGCTGGATCAACGGCAACACCGAGCGGTTCACCAGCGGGGCGCTCTCCACCGCCTCCACCCTGGCCGAGGTGCTGACCGGCACCGTCCTGGTGCTCTTCGCGACCTTCTTCTTCCTGCGCGACGGCAACCGGATCTGGCGGTTCCTGGTACGGCTGCTGCCGGTGGCGGCCCGGTGGAAGGTCGACGACGCGGGCCGGGCCTCCTGGTCGACGCTCGGCGCGTACGTCCGGGCGACCGTGCTGGTGGCCTTCATCGACGCGGTGGGCATCGGCATCTTCCTGGTGATCTTCGACGTGCCGTTCGCGTTCCCGCTGGCGGCGCTGGTCTTCCTGGGCGCGTTCATCCCGATCGTCGGCGCCGCGCTCTCCGGCGGCGTGGCGGTGCTGGTGGCGCTGGTCGACAGCGGCCCGGTGACCGCGCTGATCATCCTCGGCGTGGTGATCGGTGTGCAGCAGTTCGAGGGGCACGTGCTCCAGCCGCTGATCATGGGCCGCGCGGTGGCCATCCACCCGCTCGCCGTGATCATCAGCATCGCCGCCGGGGTGGTCCTGGCCGGCATCACCGGCGCGCTGGTCGCGGTGCCGCTGATCGCGGTGCTCAACACCGCGGTCCGCCGGCTCGCCGCCCGCTCGGTGCCGGACACCCCGCCGGACGCCGTGGTCGTCGCCTCGCACGCTCCCTGACCCGCGCTCGTCAAGGTCCGCGCGCCGTCGGCGGGGACGCCGCCTCCCGAGCCGGGAGGCGGCACCTCGCCGGCTCGCGCGGACCCGACGCGTTCGGCGGCGGAAGCTCAGGCCTTGCCGAGGCGCTCCAGCGCGCCGCGGGCCACCTCCGGGCGGGTGGTGTACCAGAACGGGGGGAGTGAGCGGCGCAGGAACGGGCCGTAGCCACGCGCGGTCTCCAGCCGCGAGTCGAGGACCGCGACCACGCCCCGGTCGCCGGTCGCCCGGATCAGCCGGCCGACCCCCTGGGCCAGCCGCACCGCGGCGATCGGCACGCTGACCGCGGCGAAGCCGGAACCACCGGTGGCGTCCACCGCGGCGGCCCGGGCCGCGGCGAGCGGCTCGTCGGGGCGGGGGAACGGCAGCCGGTCGATCACCACCAGCTGGCAGGAGTCGCCCGGCACGTCCACCCCCTGCCACAGCGACATCACCCCGAACAGGCAGCTCGACCGCTCCTCGCGGAACCGGCGGACCAGCAGCGGCAGCGCCTCCTCGCCCTGGAGCAGCACGGGCAGGTCGGTCCGCGCGCGGAGCAGCTCCGCGGCCTGCTGCGCGGCCCGTCGCGAGGAGAAGAGCCCGAGGGTACGACCACCGAGCGCGCCGACCAGCCCGAGCAGCTCCTCCCCGGCCGCCTCGGGCAGCCCGGAGACGCTGGGGCGGGGCAGGTGCGCGGCGACGTAGAGGATGCCCTGCCGCGCGTAGTCGAAGGGCGAGCCGACGTCGAGGGAGGACCAGCCGGGGCCCGAGGTGGCCGGGACGGTGCCGGTGGCGGGGCGGCTGCCGGGCGTGGTCGCCACCGCACCGGCCGGCGCCGGGAACGCCGCGGCACCGGCCGGCCGGCCGGCGGTGGCGGTGGCCAGCGCGGCGACGTAGAGGATGCCCTGCCGCGCGTAGTCGAAGGG